>CAYJAM010000111.1:0-7508 GCA_964367725.1 uncultured Sphingobacterium sp.
AAGATTTAAGTGGAATTAAGGTTTATGACAGCAGGAATGTTGTTATCAGGAATAATATTCTGGAAGATACTTTTTTCGGAATATATATTCAGAATGGGATAAACTGCAGTATAGAAAACAATACGCTCAAGGCAATAGGTTTGGAAGAACAGCAGAGTGGAAATGGGATTCATTGCTGGAAAGGGGATAGCCTGAGAGTAATAGGGAATAAAATATCCGGCCACCGGGACGGAATATATTTTGAGTTTGTTAAAAACTCGGTGATCTGGAGAAATGTGTCTAAGAATAACCTGCGTTATGGATTACACTTCATGTTCTCCAATGATGATATGTATGTGAACAATGTCTTCAGAAACAATGGCTCCGGAGTCTCTGTAATGTACTCTAACAGGATCAAAATGTTCAGTAATTATTTTGAAGAGAACTGGGGAGATGCAGCTCATGGAATATTGCTTAAAGAAATTTCTGATGGCTTTATGGAGGGTAATTATTTCAAAAGGAATACCAGTGGAATTTATATGGAAGGAGCCAACAGGATCTATATGAAGCGCAATGTTTTTGAAAACAATGGATGGGCATTAAAAATTCAGGCGAGTTGCATGGATGTGGTACTTGAGCTAAATAATTTCATTGGGAATACCTTTGATGTGGGTACCAATGGCTCATTGGTCCTGAATAGGTTTAACAATAATTATTGGGATAAGTATGATGGATATGATCTTGATAAGGATAAGATAGGAGATATACCTTACCGTCCGGTAAGCATGTATTCAATGATCGTTGAAAAATATCCTCCGGCAATGATCCTTTTCAGAAGTTTTATTACAAGTTTGCTCGATAAAACAGAAAAGCTAATACCGAGCCTTACTCCAGAAAACTTGAAAGATACTGCTCCAATGATGAAAAGAGCCTTTTAAAGGGCTTTTTGCCCAATAAATATTTTGGGCAGTGATGAAATAAAAGAAATATGATTCAATTAAAGAATATCAGCAAGCACTTTGGCAAACTGAAAGCTCTGGACAGTGTAACAACAATCTGTGAGAAATCAGAATGTATTGCCCTGATTGGGCCTAATGGTTGCGGTAAGACAACACTGATCAAAACAATTTTGGGAATGGTGGTTCCTGATAGTGGTTCGATCACATTCAAGGGTGACAATATTCTTAAGCATTGGCAGTACAGGGATCAGATTGGCTATATGCCACAAATGGGTCGTTATCCTGATAATATGACCATCGGACAGGTATTGGGAATGATGAAAGACATACGTGGCAAATCTGAAGGTCTGGATGAGGACCTGATAAAGGCTTTTTCGGTTCAAAACCTCTTGAACAAGCGTATGGGTACTTTGTCGGGTGGAACTATACAAAAAGTTAGTGCAGCACTTGCCTTTTTGTTCAATCCTTCGGTACTTATTCTTGATGAACCAACTGCAGGTCTTGATCCGGTAGCATCAGAACTTTTTAAAGAAAAGATCCTGGCTGAAAAGGATAAAGGAAAACTGGTACTAATCACTTCTCACATTCTGAGTGATCTGGATGATCTGGTTACAAGGATCATCTATATGCAGGATGGAAAGCTTATTTTTCATAAGAGCATCGAAGAATTAAGGCAGGATACCGGAGAAGAAAGATTAGTTAAATCAATTGCACAGGTAATGATCAGCAATTATGAATAAGATTATAAAATATGTAATTACAGATATCCTGCGCAATAAAATTGTGCTTATCTATACCGTTTTTTTACTTGCGGCATCATTCAGTGTGTTTAGTCTGGAAGATAATAGCAGTAAAGGTCTTTTAAGTTTATTGAATATAATTCTAATCGTGGTTCCTTTAGTTAGCATCATATTCTCAACCATTTACATGTACAATTCTGCTGAGTTCATTGAACTGCTGGTGAGTCAGCCTTTGAAAAGAAATACGATCTGGCTCAGTTTGTTCACCGGGCTAGCCTCTTCACTCTCAATTGCATTTTTAATAGGTGCAGGCATCCCGGTCTTGATCTATCAGGCCAATTTAGTCGGATTTACCATGATTTTAACCGGGGTCTTACTTAGTATTATTTTTGCGGCAATCGCGTTTCTGGCTACCGTTCAAACACGGGATAAGGCCAAAGGAATTGGTGCGGCTATTATGCTGTGGTTGTACTTTTCACTATTATTCGACGGCCTGGTTTTATTTATCTTATTTCAATTTGCGGACTATCCAATGGAAAATGCAATGATAGGCTTAAGTGCATTAAATCCAATTGATCTGAGCCGTATTCTGATTCTCCTTCAGCTGGATGTTTCGGCGATGATGGGTTATACAGGTGCAGTGTTCAAAGACTTTTTCGGAGCAAGTAATGGCCTTATATTTTCATTTTTTGTGTTACTATCCTGGATTGTAATACCAGTTTGGTATTCCACCCTTAAGTTTAACTCTAAAGATCTGTGATATGAAAAGACATGAAGCACTTATTCCATTATCAAGAGATCATCACGGGACATTGATACTGGCCAGGTTGTTAAGATCAGATGCACCTCCTTTCAAGGGACTTCCTCTTGACGCAAAAGGAAAGGCAGAATATGCATTGAAACATTATCGGGAAGAGCTATTGGAGCATTTTGAACAGGAAGAGAAAATGATACCAATGATAAAGGGTATAAATCCTACTCTTGATAGTTTACTTGCATGTATGAAGGCTGAGCATCAGGAATTGCATTCCTTGTTTAGTTCTATAAATATTGATCAGAATCTTTCTACTCAGCTTGATGTAATCGGGCGGGCTCTCGAAAGCCATGTACGTAAGGAGGATCGGGTGATATTTCCGCTTATTCAGGAATCTTGTAAGGAAGAACTTTTAAATAAACTCGCAGATATTTTTACTGAAAAATAAATTGAAAAAGGATATTGAAAATAGATCTGATATTGAACTTATGGTTGATGCTTTTTATAAAAAAGTATTAGCTGATAAACAACTCGGGTTTATTTTTCAGGATGTTGCTAAGGTTAACTGGTCAACACATATTCCACTCTTATATGATTTCTGGGAAAATGTAATTTTCTTTACAGGATCTTATGAGGGTAACCCGGTAAATTTGCATAAGCATTTACACGCTATTGAACCGCTTAGTAAAACTCATTTTGATCGATGGAACAAGCTTTTCATTTTAACTGTAGATCAATTGTTTGAAGGCTCAAAGGCTGAACTTGCTAAAGAGAGGGCTATTAGTATCTCCGGAATTATAAGAGATAAGGTTTTTGAATATCAGAAAACAACCAAAGATATTAGATCCAGAGTGCCCGGAAATAATTTTAAAAAGAACCGAAAGAAGTCACAGGCATGAATTAATTAACGTGAACTCGACATAATATTTAAAAAACCACATACCTGCCTGCCGGCAGGGAAACATAGCATTTTATAGCTTCTAACTAAATTTAAGACATAGATAGCCTTGAAGCTTCGCTTCAATCTATATGATTTTCAATCTATGTTTCCTTTAAAGCATAATAAATTCAATCTATGTGGTTAAATATTAATCTTTTGATTGTTTAATACCCAACTCACGTTAATTGAGAAAGGGGATTACTTTGAATAATCCCCTTATCATTTGCAAAAACTCTTCTTCGGTTTAAGTTATTAATTTGCTGCAGGTGGTAACAACACTGCATCAATTACATGGATGATACCATTAGATGCGGGTACTGAAGCAACAATGTTAGCTCCGTTGACAGTGACCTTTCCATCTTTTACACCAATGGTAACGTCATTTCCGTTTACCTGGCCAATTACTTGTCCATCACTTAAGCTCTCTGTCTTAAATACCCCAACAGTAACATGATACTGCAGGATGTTAGTCAGGTCATCAATGCTTTCGGGTTTTAAAAGACCATCAACAGTTCCTGCCGGCAATTTATCAAAAGCTGCATTCGTAGGAGCGAACACAGTAAAGGGGCCCGCATTACTTAATGCATCGACCAATTTTGCTGCCTGTACAGCTGCAACTAAAGTGGTGTGGTCTTTACTACCAATAGCAACCTGAACAACGTTCTTTTGTGACATGTCATCCTGAACGCCCGACTGTCCGACGGCCTGACTTTCCTCAGCAGGTTGTGTGCCGGCACTTTGTTCTGTTCCGCTATTGCAGCTCAGTAATACGCAGACGCCAATCATAGACGTAGCTAATAAGATCTTTCTCATAATTTTTTATTTAGTTTTCTTACATCCAATTTATTGAGAATTATCTCTTTATACTATGACTTTAGTCATATTTAAATGATTTTTTAGTCACTTTTTTATGATATTAAGTGCCTGTAAGTCAGGAAGATGTATATATTTTTATCTAATTGAAAAAGTATGAATGAATGAAGCATTATTAGAGCTTTGAAAACTTAAATCAAGAAGAGTTTTTTTCAGATTGCATAAAAAAACCGGCTCTTAATTTTAGAGCCGGCCGATTGTTTGGTCGCTTAGACCCTCTGCTCAACAACAGGATTTAAATGCTGTAATTTCTCTTCAATTTCCAGGAGTTCATTTAACATTTTCTTCCTGTAAACCTCAGTCTGATCAGTAATTTTTGGGATTAGCTGTTTATAATATTCTATTCCATTTTCCAACTGCTCTTTAAATTTCATGATATATTTTGCCTTTTTGTCGTTCATTTCCTGAATCTGCTTGCTGATATCTTTTTTAAGGTATTCTACATAAAGATTGAGCTCATTGACAAAGAGATTCGGACGATTAGGGTCATTCAGTAAGTTGAGTTTACCGTAGATATGGCTCACCATCTCATCTAATGAAAATTTTCCACTGAAATAGGCAATATTAGGACCCGGACAAATTACCGTAGCCTGACTCTCTTTGGGTTTAAGAATATCGTTTTTTAAGTATGCCGGTGCCGCAAGTCCTTCGCAAAGGCATAATTTTTCGGTAATCTCTTCGAATTTTGTCTGGAATTCCTCTGCTTGAAGGCCTTCTGCTTTCAGTTGCTTGATTTTAAGATTCTGATATTCTCTCGATGCAGTGCAGATTGGCTGTTCAGTAAATTCGGTATTTGATGACAGGAATTTTTTAACACACGGACTTCCGGGTCTTCCTTTGGCAATGCGTTCTAGACGCTGTTTCTCGGCAGTGCTTTTTCTGAAATTGTTGAAGGGTATACCAAGCGGGGATGAGCCACTGATATAAAAATCATCATGTGTAGCTGTAGAAAGTAGTTCAAGTGTTTCGGCATCCACATTTGTTGCTTCAGGTACCAGTAAAAAGGGGCTTCCCCATCCGGTGGCATCAAGCTGATAATGATTCATCAGAAAATCGTTTTCATCTGAAGTCCCAATCCCCCCCTGAACACTGATCTTTAATTTAGGAACTCTTGACAGCTGAATTCCTTTTTCTTCTATTGCCTTACTGTAAATCTGATATAATTCATCAATCATCTCCTGCTTTTTGGTTTTAAATTCTTCCAAAATCGGACCCAGAAGATAACCTTCAGTTGCGAAAGCATGACCACCACAATTCAGACCTGATTCGACGCGAAATTCTGAAACCCAAAGACCTTTTTTTGCAAGAAATTTTGCCTGTATCAATGCAGACCTGAAATCACTCACCTTAAGGATGATACTTTTCCTGAAATTGCTGAACTGATCAGGTAAGAATTCTGCAAAATTTTCGAGGTAGCTATACAGTCTTGGATTCATTCCTGCTGACAGGACCACGGGGGTATTTAATTCACTTTGGGCAAATCCCTTTAGTGCTGATAATGCATCCGAAATCTGCTCACCTGTAGTATTTGGGTTCATGCGGTCGACTTTAGCCATTATGTTGACCTGGATCTCGCCCTTCTCAATTTCATTGCGTAATTCATTCTGCATGACAATACGCTTTTCCTCATCCTCTTCATTGAGCATTAGATGATATTTGATTTTTAGCGGAGAGCTTTCCGGCAAAAGATCAAAATACCTTGTTATGTCAGTACCCTCTGAAAATGCTTCATTGCGCAGTGTTTCGAACTGTTTGTCAACGATCTTTTTAACAAGATTAAGATAGGCCGTGATCCTTTTACTACGAAAATCAGTTTCATTAGGATCGATCGGAACAAATACTTCATTGTTTTTTTCTGTATATAATTGACGCATTCGTTCAATTAAAATATCATCTACAATTGACACCACCGAACTGATACCATAACGGGCTACTTTTATTGGTGTGTCTACTGAATAGGCAAGGCCAAGTACAGGAATATGAAATGTATGACTCATGAAAAGAATTAAATAGGGTTAATCCACGAGTACAAATAAGGGCATTAAAGAATTCTTAAAATATGATAGCGGTCACATATTAAAGAAATTACAGAGGGATTTATTTAAATAAAAAAATCAAAAGGTCCTGAATCAGGGTATTGAAGGCCTTATTGCTATTCCATTTCAAGTTTTCTGATCAGTTCGGCACTTTGTGCTCTTCCCTGATCAAGCCTTCCGGCAAAGAATGTTTTTACCTGATCAAAGTGCTGTTTATAGCCTTCCATATCACCGTAGACAATGAGTGATGACCATTCCCTCACTGCTGAATGGAATTCCAGATCATCGCCACGAATGGTTTTATCAAACAATGCCGTATTGATTGACTCTTCAAGTAATTCTTCATTCTTGAATAGATATTCAGCAATGCCCAATCTCAATCTGAATGGGGGAGTCTGACAAATCAGGTTATCATAGGGATTGATTCCGAGATGGTGCCAGGCATCGACCATACTTAACAAACTGAGATGTGAGTTTGGTTTTCTGCTTTCTGATCCTGCAGATAAGGAGAATTCCTGCATCACTTTTTCATCCAGCATGACCGGTTTATGATCCTGGCCAAAAATAAAGTCTCTTGCCTGGTATAATCTCTTGCGGAAAGCGGCTTCCTCTTCTTTGATCATCAGCTTAAACAATTCTGATTCAGAGATAGCATAACGTTTGCTCTGATGTTTTGCATACGGATTCAAAATTGCGAGTCCGCCATAAATATGAGCCTTATAACTAAAGATTCTAAGTGTAATCAAAATCTTAACGTTGTCAATACCTCCCAGATATGAAGCGTTTTCCCAGGGGAAGAAACCTGCTTCTTTCCATGCAGTTCCCATACTCTCGAAACCCATATGAGTTACCGCCTGCGTGTCAGCAACGATCTTATCATGTTCATGAAAATCTGCTATTTCAACAAGCACTGAACCTAAAGTTGACAGAAGATCTGTCATGCGCTGATACGCTTCCTTGGTAGTTCTGTGCGGGATAACAATCATTTTTTGACCCTTAGGGTCAAATCCGGGACCATGCAGGGAATGACAGGTAATAATATGGGCATCCTTTGGCAGATATTTTTCAAAGGCCTCTATTTCAGGATGTTTAACAGAAGTTTGTCCGGCTACAATTGCACCATACTTGGTGTATGAACCGTATAAACTGAGAACTTCCGCAATCCGCTCAGCCTCAACAGAATAAATGATCACATCAGAAATCCGTGATACAGCTTTGCCATCATCC
>CAYJAM010000112.1:0-7488 GCA_964367725.1 uncultured Sphingobacterium sp.
CAGTAGTAGTTTCCCAGGTAATATCAGGATTGTTTGCAGTAGTCTGAGCAGCACCAGTGGCACTTGCACCTCCAAAAGCATAATTCTGACCTAATGTGATTAAAGGGAGGTACATGAAATCTGCGATCCTGTGGTTACCCAGTTGGCCCCATGATGCTCTTAACTTTAAGAAATTAAGCCAGTTTATATCTTTCATGAAACTCTCATCGCTCATCACCCAGCCTGCAGAGAATGAAGGGAACCATCCCCAGCGATTTCCTCTCGCAAATTTTGAGGAACCGTCTCTTCGGATGTTAGCTTCGAACATGTATTTCCCATCGTAATCATAGTTTACTCTCGCAAAATATGATCCCAGGGTTGCTCTTCTGTCTGTTCCTGAATTTAAAAGACCTGCTGTACTACCGGCACTGATTGCGGTCAGGTCATTGGACGGAAATCCTAGGCGATAGGCCATGGTAGAATACATATCCTCGGTTCTGGTTGATGCACCGGCGAGACCTTTTACCCCATGTTTACCAAACCTGTTATCATAAGAAAAGAGGGATTCCATATCCAGAATTCCAAACCTGTCTACAGTTTCCTGATTTGAGGAAGGTCCTGAAACCTGTCCGCCACCATAAGTAAACTGAGAAATGTGGTTTGTAGTTTCCCTGAAAGTGTAATCAACACTTGCTCTGTTTCTCCAGGAAAGTCCTTTTATTATTTTGGCATCCGAAAATATAGTACCAACCAATTGATTGCCTTTGGTCGATCTTAGGTTTCCCTGATCAATCCAGGCTGCAAAATTTCCAAGTGGATATTCCCCCGACCATGAACCATCGGCTAATTTAAGTTTTTGAGTAGGAGGGATGTGGGTGACAGAATTGTAGAACTGCTGCAGATCACCTCCACGGGTAAGTTCAGGTCCGGTTAAGGGCAAGGTATTAACAGCACGGTTCAGTGCTGTGTTTATGCCTACACTCAGCCATTTATTTATCTTATTATCAACATTGAAGCGGAAATTTAACTGTTCCGCATCAACAGCCTTTATTACCCCCTTTTGTTCATTGTAAGCCATAGAGATATTATATCTTGTAGCTTCTGTTCCTCCTGAAAAATCCAGACCATGATATTGCGAGCCTCCAGATCCTGAATACAATACACTCATCCAGTCGGTGCTTGGAAAGTTAGGATCATTCCCCGCTCTGTATTTTGCAATAGCATCAGTGGTGAAAGTAGGGGATAATCCTGCGTTTGCCCTGGCCTCATTATGAAGTTCGGCATAATCTGCAGATCCAAGGAAATCAGGAACGGCAGTCGGATCCTGCTTTCCAAAGTAGGTATTGTATCTTATCTGTATTGGTCCTTCTTTACCACGTTTTGTTGAAACCAGAATTACACCATTTGCAGCCCTTGTTCCATAGATTGAAGCAGAAGCCGCATCTTTAAGAACACTGATACTTTCGATATCGAAAGGGTTGATATTATCCATAGAAGACTCTAAACCATCCACAATTACCAGTGGTTGCGAATCTCCCATACTTCCCTGACCTCTGATCAGTACATTCATTCCTTCAGCACCAGGCTGTCCGGAATTTGTATGAATAAATACCCCCGAAACCTGACCCTCAAGCATTGAAGCAACGTTTGTAGCCGGACGAGATGACATTGCTTTTTCAACATCAACAGTAGAAACTGAGCCTGTTAAATTGGCTAAGTTAGAGGTACCATATCCGATTACAACTACCTCAGTAAGAGCAGTATTGGCTGCTTCCAGAGTAACATTGATCGCTATACGGTTGCTAACCGCAACTTCCTTGGTTACATAACCAATATAAGTAAATACCAAAATAGAATTATCTTCAGGTACAGTGATGGTATAATTACCGTTAATGTCGGTTGTTGTTCCTGTGTTGGTTCCTTTTACACGAACGCTTACTCCCGGGAGAGTCTCACCTGAAGCATCGGTTAGCTTACCTTTGACTTCTTTTGGAGGAGCCTCTTTAAATATTGGAATTTCAGCATTTGGAGTAAAAAGTTCCTTTTTTGACAGAATAATTGTTTTGTCAACAATTGAATAATTTACCGGCTGATTATAAAAGCAAATTTTCAGCACTTCATCAATTGATGCTTGTTTTACATCAATATCAACAGCCTTTACCTGTTTTATCCATTCCTGATTGTAAAAAAATAAGTATCCGGTTTGTTTCTTTATTTCCTTTAAAACCTGCTCAACAGGTGCATTATGCCTGGATATAGTGATCTTTTGGGCAAACCCTGATGCACTAACCTGTAAACAGGCGATCAATAATACGGCAGCAGTTAATTTCATCTTCAGGATAATTTGCCTTATTAATTTGGCTCGATTGATTTCTGATACTAAAACCGGAAAAAATCCCGGATCAATAAATTTTATAACTCGTATTATAAAAGAATAATTGAACCGGTTCAGCTTACTGAAAGGTTCTTTTTTGCAAAAAGCAGTAATTTGCATAACTTTACATGATTTAGGGTGAATAGAATATTACTTAAGAGTGAGTTTTTAGCCCCTTTATTTTATGTCCGGGAACGCTGCAACGTTTCCGGATTTTTTATTAGGCCTTTTCTGGGAGTAGATTTATGGGTCCATAGGCTACGTTTTTAAGGTAAAACAATAATTTTTTTCTCTTCAATTTTAAATTTTACTCCGCTAAGCTCAAGCATCTTTAATACTTGGGATAGTTTTGAATCTCTGGAAATATAACCTCCAAAATGCTTTTCGGGCACCGAACCTTTGTATTCAACCGAAACATCATACCACCTGCTGATTTGATTCATCACCGTCCGCATGTCAGAATCGTTAAATTGAAACAAACCATTTTTCCAGGCAATATTTTGTTCTACATCCGCGATACTCTTACTAAGTTTTGCCCCTTCATTTGAAACTACTTGTTCGCCGGGTTTTAGAACAATATTACTTTTGAGATTACTGACATGGACAGAACCTTCAACGAGTGTGGTGGCACTAAAGTTTTCATCAGAATAGGCCATCACATTAAACTGGGTACCGGTCACAAACACATTCATATCCTTAGTCTTGACAATGAATGGTTTATCGATGTTTTTGGCAACCTCAAAAAATGCTTCTCCGGTAAGTTCTACATTTCGTTCCTTACCACTAAATATTGCAGGAAAACGAAGAGAAGAGACCGAGTTTAGCCATACTTTAGAACCATCCGGTAAGATGATCTGATATTTGCCTCCTTTAGGTGTTTCGATGGTATTAAAAAGAACAGTCTCAGCGCTATTTCCAGCCATTTCGGGAATATCATAAATTATAGATCCATCTGCCGCTTTACTGATATTGATACCACCTTGTTCGGCTATAGTCCCATTAACAGCATCGTCGAGCACAATTTTGGTTCCATCCGCAAGAGTTAAAACAGCTTTGTTTCCACCTGGATTTTTATCATAAACCCTTGGTCTTGTTTCTTTCAGAACCAATTTTGTTTCGTTTGACTTAAAAAAATTGCTTCCGACGCTGATAGTGATTAAAACTGCGGCTGCAATTGAGGTTCCCCAAAGAATGATTCGGGATATTTTGCTTTTATTTTCAATTCCGCTCATTTCACTTATTTCATACCACATCTGAATTTTTTCAGCGGCAAAATCTTCCTGATCCTGATCTTCAGGTAAAGTTTGTTTGGATGACTCTGATAGGTACCATCGCTCCACCAGGGCCTTTTCCTCAACCGTGCAATTGCCTTGATTATATTTTTTTAGGAGCTGTTTGGCTTCCGGTCCGGTCATAACTATTCTTTAATTTATGATAAGACAATTTGAAACTGGCCAGGTAGTAGAAAAATCGAAAATAAATTTCAGGGGGATTAAAGCAGTTATTAAAGGCCAGTGGTATTGCTGAGGAGGCTCAGGTAGATGGTAAAGATCAGAATAAAGATATTTAATCTTAAACGGAGGATTTTAATGGCATTGTTAATCTGCTTCTTAACTGTTTTGTCGGATATGTGGAGTTCCTCAGCGATTTCTTTGTGGGTGCGGAATTTTTTACGACTGAGTTCAAAGATTTCCCGCATTTTACATGGAAGGTTTTGAATCTCTCTTTCAATTGCCATTGAAAGATCTTTTGCACTTAATTGTTCAAGAATTGAATTCTGATGGTGGTTCGCGAAATTGCTTAAGGAAGATAAATAGTTGTGCTTAACCTTATCATGCCTGATCAGGTTAATTACTTTATTTCTTGCGGAAACATATAGGTAAGCAGCAATGTTGGTTTCGGATTCTATTTGCTCAATATTTAACCAAAGGTTTGTAAAATGCTCCTGGACAAGATCTTTCGTTTCATCCTTATCGCCTGTCATTTTGAGTACATGATGGAACATAAGCCCCCAGTATCGCTCATAGATTTCAGCGAATGCCAATTGATTACCCGATTTGATATAATCGAGTAATTGATTGTCAGTAAGGCTACTATAAACACTCATATTAACACAACATCTAAACGAATATATTAATTCTACCTTAAATTAACAATATGGAAATTTATAATAGAAACTACCAGCTCTTGCTGCAGCGTTTCTTGAAATAAGTTTGCATAAAAAAACAGGCCACCTGTTTCAGGGGCCTGTTCCATAAAATACTCTTCAAGCCCCATTTACGGGGCAATTATTTTTTATTTTATTGCCTCATTCACTGCCTTGCCAATATTGCCATTTGGTTCCTGAATACGCAGTACTCCACTGATTGTAGGGGCAATATCAGTCATGTTATAAGAATTATTCGATTTACCCTGTTTGATTCCCCAACCCATGAAAACCATTGGAATATGGACGTCGGCAGGATTCATTGTTCCATGGGTTGCTCCGGTTGATCTTGGTGATGAGCCTGAATACCATGCTGGTTCAAGTACAATCTGTATCACTCCGCTACGGTCAGGGTGATATCCGTTTATTATTTTTTCTTTATAGACTTCAGGAATTGTGGCATTCTGAGCATTTGGGATATCAACTACGAATGCAACCCCCTCCTGCTTCTTCAGGAATACCATGGTAGACTTCTTGATGGCCTCTTCGTTTAATTTATTTGCATTAATTACTGCATAATTGAAACTAACTGCATAGTTGCTAAAACTAAGAGCAATATTTTTCACCTTAAACTCGGCCTCAAGCTGCTTATTTAATTCATTTAAAATTGCAGAACTAGGAAAGACTCCGGCACTGATCTTATTGTCATTTAAAAATCCTGCGTTATGCTGAACAGCATGATCGGCGGTTAGAAATACAGTATAATTTCCTTTACCGACCTTTGTGTCAAGATAGCTGAAAAATGTTGCGAGATCGCGGTCAAGTCGGAGGTAGGTGTCTTCAACTTCAACAGAATTTGGGCCGAACTGATGTCCTACATAATCCGGTGAAGAAACACTGATTGCAAGAAAATCTGTTATCGCATCTTCTCCCATTGCTTCATTTTCAACTGCAGCTTTTGCAAGATCAAGAGTAAGAGAACTTCCGTAAGGAGTACTGGTTAACAGACCCAATCCACGATTCAGCATTTCTGAAGTTTTGACAGGAAGTGTGGAGGTACTCATTCCTGGAAACTTTCCTTCGTATGGAACATCGTCCTTAGTACTTTGCAGATAGGTTTCAATAGGGTATAAAGTATTCCAATCCTGCTTTAAATATTTTTCAGGATATTTCTGATCATTGAACTTTGTAAGCCAGGCAGGAAGCTGTTTCATATAATATGTGCTGGTGATCCAGTTTCCTGAACTGCCATCGTACCAATACGCTGCATTGGCGCTATGCCCACCAGGTATAATGGAGCCACGGTCTTTTGATGCAATAGCGATGACCTTAGATCTGAAATTTGTAGCAAGTCTAAGTTCATCGGTCATACTCGTTACCAATAAATTCTTTGGCGACATTTGGCCGGCTGAAACTGAATTACTTCCGACAGTACTTACTGTTGAATCGGCTGAGCAATACATGTTTTGTCCAGTTGCCTGAATGATCCAGTCATTTCCGGTGATGCCGTGGATTGCAGGAACAGAGCCGGTATAAACGGTGGCATGCCCAATTCCGGTAACACTTGGAACATAATTTATGTATGCGTTTTCACAGGAAAAACCTTCGTTCAGCATTCTTTTAAATCCTCCATTTCCATAACGCTCATAGAAACGGTATAAATAATCCCATCTCATCTGATCCACCATTAATCCTACTACTAATTTTGGGCGTGGCAGATTGGTATTTTTAGCTGGTATTTGTGTTTTAGCTTGTTGTGCATTTGTGGTAACTGTTGCAAGCACCAGAAAAGTAAAAAACAGAAATTTTATTCTCATTGGATTTGGGATAAATAATTGATTTGGTTTTATGCTGGGTATGGCAGTTTTTGCTTAGTTTTTATCAATCTGTTGTTAAATTTTCACAACAAAATTTTGAATCACAAATATCGGTTTAATAAATAAATCCATTTGTAAAAATATCCAATATGTTAAAAGGAATAACCTGAATTATTAACATGACTTTACACAAGAAATGGAATCAGATGAGGGAACAAATAAATTATTTCAGGATGGCAGCACTTTCTTTTTTAGGCTGCACCTTGTCCATGATAACATTACCTATATAGGTGGCTCCTGTTTCAACCTGTAAGGAATTCGTATGAAGTTCTCCAAGAATATTGCCTGAACTTTTTATATCGATGGAATCAGCGGTAACACTCCCGTTAACGGTACCAAAAACTACAATTTCTCTGGCTTTAATATTCCCCTCAATTATTCCGTGCTCGCCTATTATTAATCCCTCCGCAATAATCAGGTCACCTTTTATATGCCCATCAATTCTAACAAAGACATCCGACTCAATCCTTCCATGGACTACGCAACCTTTACTGATTAAGGTCGGGGCAGAAGTGCTTTGTCCGTTTTTAGAGCCAGCCATTTGTTTAATTTATGCTTAAGAAGTTCTTTGGATTAACAGGTTTTCCATCCTTTCTGACTTCGTAATGGAGATGATTTCCGGTAGAATGGCCGGTTGATCCAACATGCCCCACAATTTGACCTGTATTAACGGTTTGTCCTACTTTAACATTGATCTTTGACAAATGGCCGTAAAGAGTCTCAAGATTGTTTTTATGTCTGATCTTTACACATTTGCCATATCCCTGAAACCAGCCAGCAACAACAACTTTTCCGTCTGCTGTACTTTTTACTGCATCACCCCTCCGGCCTTTAAAATCTATACCAGGATGAAACTCAACCCTTCCCCGCCTGATCGGATCTCCGCGATAACCAAAAGTTGAATTTATGACGTAATTGGCAGGATATCCCATTGGGGTGAAGGCAACACCAAGTAAAAAATCTTCTAGACGCTCATCATATAACGCATAAGTTTCTTCTGTACTAAGTTCTGCAGAAGTCTCGTTATTACCACCAATTTCGTCTACTTTAAATCCCTTTATGCCTCTTTTAATGAGGTATTGATTGATTTTTTTTAGCTTGTTTTCGATATT
>CAYJAM010000113.1:0-7409 GCA_964367725.1 uncultured Sphingobacterium sp.
CAGAATGGGATGAAACAGATACTAAACTCTCAAATGAAGACATTCTGGTAACTCACAATCTTCGCGAAACCCAAAAAGTTATGAGCGATTATGTTGGTATTGTCAGATCTGATTTCAGACTGGAAAGAGCGATGCGACGTTTAGGATTATTGTATGAAGAAACCGAGAGTTTTTACAAGAAGACAACACTTTCTGTTAAATTATGTGAGCTTCGAAATGTTATTCAGAATGCTTACATCGTTATAAAATCAGCAATGTTACGAAAAGAGAGCAGGGGGCTTCACTATACTACCGACTATAAGCCTCATGCACTTGATCCACACGATACCGTTTTTTAATATTTTTATATGGCACTTATTCTACCGGTTAAGAATGTTTTCCCTGAAATTGGAACTAATTGTTTTTTAGCCGAGAACAGCACAATAGTTGGTGATGTTATTATCGGTAATAATTGCTCCGTTTGGTTTAATGCGGTAATCAGAGGGGATGTTAATTATATTAGAATAGGTAATAATACTAATATACAGGATGGTGCGGTAATACATTGTACCTACCAGAAAGCAGCTACCGAAATAGGAAATAATGTTTCAATTGGTCATAATGCACTCGTTCATGGTTGTACCTTGTATGATCATGTACTTATTGGAATGGGTGCCATTGTGATGGATCATGCCATTGTGAATGAGTATTGTATAATTGCAGCCGGAGCAATTGTTCTCGAAAATACAGTTTGCGAAGCAGGTTATTTATATGCAGGCATACCTGCCAGAAGGATTAAACCTTTAACAGATCAACAAATTGAAATGCTAAATAAGCTTCCCGAAAACTATAAATTATATTCTACCTGGTTTATTAAGGATCAGGAATAACGAGGTTTTCCTCTAAATCCCAGTTGGGTCTGAGTGAGATTGTTTTCTCAAAGTTCCATGTTTTTTCAGGTTGTCTTCCTTCCTTGACATTTCCGGTATCCCATTCCCCATTGGCATTGTCATCATAAATGACACGGATTAAATATTTTGCTGTAGGGTATCTTATATAGTTCAGCAGGGTATTTTTTTTAACTGTATTTTGTCTTAGTATCTCTTTTCTTTCATTTAACCATTGTACCAGATAAGTTTTTGTAGTGTCGGGAACACTAACATTTATGGATATGCTTCCATAATTGTCGTCAACATCTAATTCAAACTTCTTAGTATAAACCTTTGATTTAGTACCAAGAACATCCGTAAATGCATTTTCCGCCAATTTCAAAACATATTGTTTTTTTAGCTTCCAGGGATATTTTAATCTATAGATCCTTAGTGAATTAGGATCCTTGACTAACTGGTATCCTTTTGCCGGTATTGAGTCTTCGAGAAGTGTGATTTGTGATTCCTGATATGACTTAATAGGGGATGAAAACTTCAGAATTAACTCTGAACCCGGTCTGATTTTGCTTCCTGATAAGTTGTCGGAGGCAACAAGGGATTTGATATAGGTGTCTCTTTTATTTCTTCTGAGGGTTACTGTGTCAAGTGCTTTATCCGCTGAATTAACCACAACATCGATTGAATCAAAACTTAGTTCAGGCAGCCATACAGTTGCCGAATCCCTGCTCAGGCTAAATTCAACTGTTTTGCTTTGATTGATGGAAGCCGGTTCAATTATGGTTATTGTAGGATCAGCTATAGGTCTGTTGAATGTTAAATTTATTCTTCCATCTCCTTCAATGCGCCTATCTTTTACCATAAAAAGACTTGGATATTGTTTGAATACCTGCAAAACAATTCCGCTGGTATCTTTTGTTAGTTTGAGAGGATTTTGCAAAAATCCAATCTCCTCGTCCTGGCCATTGTATATTCTATCTCCACCCTGTTCCAACAAGGCATACAATTTATAGGTATCTTCTCTTAGGTTCGATAGTTTGAATGTGCCTGCTGTATCAGTTATATTGAAAACACTCGCTTTCTTTTTTCCGAACAGAGAATCCTGACCCACGGGTAAAATGAATACAGTAACATCTTTTAGTTTTTCTTTGGTTAAGGAGTTGATTACTCTTCCGGAGATAGAAAGTGAATCAATTTCATTCCCAGTGGAAAAAACATAGGAGTAATTTTTAAGTATGTTGCTTTCGTTGACATCTGCAATTGCCTTACCAAAATTTATTGAATAAGTTGTGTTTGCTTCAAGCTCCTGTTTAAATTCGATTTCCAGATTTTCCTTCTTTACTCTGAAGCCAGGAGGAATGTCCATTGCAGGTGAGATACTTATTTCAGTATACTCGTTATTTAGTTTTACAAATTCATTGAACTCTATTTCTATTTTTTTTGCCGTAAAGTTTTTCGTAAAATTTTTTGGAAGCTCCTTTACTATTTCCGGGGGTATACTATCTTTTGGTCCACCTGTTGGTGATTGCATGCTTGCACAACCCGATACCATGCTTGCAAGCCAGATCAGTACTATTGGTATTAGAAAAATTCTACACTTTTTATTTTTTGCCATTTATAAGCCTTATAGACGATTTTCTGTTTTTCTGGATTAATATTATTACTTGTATCTAGAAAGTAGCGTATATCCTATTATTTAAAGCCGTCATTAAATATTTATAAGATATTGAAAATGAGATACTTAGGAATTATCTTCCCATATGTACCATCAATACTGAAATATCTGATGGTGATACGCCTGAAATACGTGAAGCCTGACCCATTGTTCTTGGTTTTATTTTCATCAGTTTCTCTCTTGCTTCTTTTGATAATGAAACCAGGTTAAGATAATTAAATTCAGGGTTGATTGTTTGATCTTCCATGCGTTTCATTTTGTCAACAATTTCTAGTTCCTTTTCAAAATAGCTTTCGTATTTAACCTTTATTTCTGCTTGTTCAACGGTTTCTCTGTCGTATTTATTTACTAACTCATTAAAAACAGTATCTGCTTTTTTAAGATCATTAAATCCTATTTGAGGTCTGGTGATCAGTTGGAACATTTTTACATTTTGTGAAATGCCCGGTGTTCCTTGTTCTTCAAGAATCGCATTTACCGAATCTGGTCCAATTGATGTATTTTTTAAATAGCTAACGAGATGATCCACATTTTCTATTTTCCTTTTTACCTTATCAATTCTGGAATCTGATATCAAACCTAATTTGTGTGCGATTGGGCTTAGCCTGATATCTGCATTGTCTTGTCTTAAAAGTAATCTATGCTCCGCCCTTGAGGTAAACATGCGATAAGGTTCTTCTGTTCCTTTTGTGACAAGGTCATCTATTAATACACCGATATATGATTCAGCTCTTTTAAGAATAAGTTCTTCCTTTTTATTTATTTTAAGGTGCGCATTAATTCCAGCCATGAATCCCTGACATGCGGCTTCCTCATACCCCGTAGTTCCATTGATCTGTCCTGCAAAGTATAGATTAGCTATATTCTTTGTCTCAAGAGTAAGTCCCAGTTGTGTAGGTGGGAAGAAGTAATATTCAATTGCATAGCCAGGCATGAACATTTTTGCTTATTCAAAACCCGGAATTTTGGTTAAAGCTCGATATTGTACGTCCTCTGGGAGGGAAGTTGAAAAGCCATTTACATAGATTTCTACAGTGTTCCACCCTTCAGGTTCGACAAATATTTGATGCCTGTCTCGTTCAGCGAAGCGATTAATTTTGTCTTCTATTGATGGACAGTAACGAGGTCCTAATCCCTTAATCCGCCCAGTAAACATTGGCGATTTTTCAAAACCCTCTTTGAGCGTTTCATGGACCTCTGAATTTGTATAGGTGATCCAGCAGCATTTCTGCTCTTTTGGCAATGCAATATCAGTGTATGAGAACCTTCCCCGATCTGTATCTCCCCATTGTTCTTCCATTTTGGAATTGTCCAGTGAGCGTCCATCTACACGTGGGGGCGTTCCGGTTTTCATTCTACCTGCTTCAAATCCTAGTTCTACAAGTTGTTCTGTTATTCCGGTAGCTGATTTTTCTCCCGTTCTTCCGCCGCCAAATTTCTTTTCACCTATGTGGATGATTCCGTTCAGGAATGTTCCGTTTGTCAATACAACAGCTTCTGATCTTATCTTTAACCCTAATGATGTTCTTACACCACATACTTTATTCTCTTCTATAAGCAAAGAAGTTGCAGTATCCTGCCAAAAATCTACATTTGGCGTGCGTTCTAATGCTAACCTCCATTCTTCAGCAAAGCGTTTTCTATCGCTTTGTGCTCTCGGGCTCCACATGGCTGGTCCTTTTGAACTATTTAGCATGCGGAATTGTAATGTGGTCTTATCCGTGATTATTCCGGAGTATCCACCCATTGCATCAATTTCGCGAACAATTTGTCCTTTGGCTACACCGCCCATAGCCGGATTACAGCTCATCTGGGCGATTGTTTCCATATTCATGGTGATCAATAAAACCTTTGAACCCAGATTGGCTGCTGCTGCTGCTGCCTCGCAACCCGCATGCCCGGCGCCTACTACTATTATATCGTATTTATCAAACATTTTTTATGATGTTCCACGTGGAACTATAGAGTTTGTAAAAATAATCATTACTATTTAATAATTGTTCCACGTGGAACATGCTTAAAAAGAGAGATGAAAGCTGCTGTGCCCCAAACGGCATTAAGAAAAACAAAAGGGTAGAATTGTATCAGATAGGAAGAATACCCACATAAGGTTGAGCCCAGTAAATTCAGGGCGCTATACCATTTGCTTTCCGTCGGCATCAATTTCCTTAAATTGAGATAAAATGCGATAAGCAACAGGCTGACTCCAGCCGATGCTAATAGATCTGATAGACTCATATTCATTTTTTATTCTGATAATTCCAGCCAACGGAATGTTTGCTCATCGATCTTGTCTTTAATTTCTTTTATTTGGTTGGCAATATCTGTTAGTTTAGTATGATCGGTTATTCCTGAATTTAATTCGGATGTTAAGACTTCTGTCTGATGTTCGAGCTGTTTGATGCTTATTTCAAGTTCAGAACGCTCTTTTTCTTCCTTGAAACTTAGCTTTCTCTTTGTGTTATCAGATTGGTTTGCTATTGCTACGGCTTTATTTTCAGGTTTTACTGGCTTTTTGGGCTCTTCTTGTTCAAGCCTGTAATCCGTATAATTACCTGAGTAGATCTGAACGTTACCATCACCTTCAAAAATAAACAGCTGATCGGTTAGACGATCGATTAAATACCTGTCGTGTGATACCAGCATTAAAATTCCCGGGAAATTCAGTAAGAAATCTTCCAGCACATTTAATGTATCTATATCTAAATCATTTGTTGGCTCATCCAGAATGAGGTAATTAGGGTTCTTCATCAAAACCCGCATAAGCTGGAGTCTTTTCTTTTCACCCCCGCTTAACTTATTTACCATTCCATATTGTTTTGCAGGTGGAAATAGAAAGTGGGTAAGAACCTGGCTGGCTGTGAGGTTTTTCCCATCGGCCATTGTTATATATTCTGCAATATTCTTAACCACATCTATTACACGCTCATCATCTTTGAATTCAAGCCCACCTTGTCTGTAATAGCCAAAGACTGTTGTTTCACCTACATTAACCTTGCCACTATCGGGTTTTAAGGCTCCTGTAATAATATTTAGGAGTGTAGACTTTCCCGTTCCATTCTTTCCGGCAACTCCAATCCTGTCGCCTTTTTTAAAGATGTAGCTGAAATCATTAATTATTGGTTTACCATTAAATGATTTGCTTACATGCTCCAGTTCCAGGATTTTGTTCCCTTGTCTGGAAACGTTGACGCTTAACTCAAGAGATGATTTAACATTCCTGCCCTTGGTTTTTTCTTCAAGGTCATAAAATGAGTCGATCCTTGACTTTGATTTAGTTGTTCTGGCCTTTGGCTGACGACGCATCCATTCCAGTTCTTTTTTAAGCAGATTCGTGTTTTTACTGAAAGTTGCATCTTCAGCAGCATTTTGTTCGGCTTTTTTTTCCAGATAGTAGCTGTAATTTCCGTTAAAGTTTTGAATTTTACCCCTGTCAAGTTCGATAATCCGGGTAGAAACATTATCAAGAAAGTATCTGTCGTGTGTTACCAGAAGTATTGTTTTCTGGCCACTGGTCATATAGCTTTCCAGCCACTCTATTGTTTCAATATCGAGGTGGTTGGTTGGTTCATCCAGAATATAAACATCCGGGTCGTCGATGAGCAGCTTTGCAAGGGCCAGACGCTTTCTTTGTCCTCCCGAAAGGGTAGCAATTTTTTGTTCCAGATGCTGTATACCCATCCTGCCCAGAATTGTTTTTATTTCATATTCATACTCCCAGGCATTTGCATTACTTAATTCATCCATCAGTCTGTTCAGGAGTTTTTCATCGTGAACTTCCTGATTTACAGCCTCTTCGTATTTTCTGATCAATTGCTGACGTTCGTTTCCAATAGAATAAATGAAGTCGCTGATGGTTTCCTGATTGCTAAATTGAGGGTCCTGTTCGAGGTACCCTATCCGTAGATCCCTTTCGGTTACAACCTTACCAAGACTTGCCTGTAAAATACCTGAAAGTATTCTAAGCAATGTTGATTTGCCTGTGCCGTTAATGCCAACCAGTGCTACCCGATCCCCTTTATTAAGACCGAAATAGAGGTCCTTAAATAACCAGTTATCGTTAAATGAATGCCCTAATTGTTCTGTAGATAATATGCTCACGCTAATTCTTGTATTTGTATGGAAGGATATATAAAAGTTCCTTTAAGTCCTTTTAATGATTGATTAAGCATTGCTTTTGCAACTGTTTCTGCTTTGATACTTCGGTATTTTTTAAATGGGCCTATAAGTAGTGGATCAATTAATTTAAAAGCATTGATCGCTAACTTTTCAACCAAACGCGATTCTTTACGTTTTCCGGTTAGAAGAGATGGCTGATAGATATGTAAAGATGGAATTGAACTCTTTTTTAGTTCATTCTCCAGTTCACCCTTTAGTTTCAGATAGGAATTATTGGCTAGGGCATTTGCACCAAGCGATGAAACTAAATGAAATTGTGTAATACCATTTCTTATACCAATCTCTGCCAATTTTAATGGATATTCAAAATCTATTTTTCTGTATTTCTTAGAATCTGGAGTTGCAGCTTTTGTAGTTCCCAGGCAGCTATAAATAATATCAGCCCTGATGGCATCAGAAAATTGCTCTAATTCATCAAAATTAACGACCAATTCCTGAACTTTAGGATCATTGATATTAAGTGGCTTTCTCAGCAACAATAATATCCCGGATATTTCTGCGGATTCGATTAGTTCAGAGAGTAAGTGACTGCCAATAAGTCCGCTTGCCCCAATTAAAATGACTTGATATGGCATTAATTTGTCTTATTAATCTGCAAAGGTACGCATTACTAAGTTTGGAATTAATATTGTGTGTTTAAACATGTAATTATAAATCAAAAACATGAAAAAGATTATTCATCGCGCAGC
>CAYJAM010000114.1:0-2833 GCA_964367725.1 uncultured Sphingobacterium sp.
ACGGCATTTATTCCTTTTCTATAAACATACGACCACCTACGGGGTCGACCACCGGAGTGTCTTCAATAATTCTGAATTTAAAATCGACAACCAAAATCAACCTTCAAATCCAGTTTAATTTTTACTTATTGTAATCTGATACAAAACACAATCCCTCAGCCTTTCATCATTAATCAGCAGGGGATGTACAAATTCCATTACCTTTTCCATCCCGATCTTTTCCATCACCTGTTCAGATTTTAGATTGATTTTCGGAGCAATGGAAACTATTTTTTCAAGCTTCAAGACTTCATTCGCGTATTCTAAACATCTTTTTGCTCCTTCAGTAGCATAACCTTTATTCCACTCTTCACTGCTTAATCTCCAGCCAATATCAATACAGGGTGTAAATACTGCTTCAAACGACTTTTCCGAAAGTCCGATAAAACCAATGAACTTATTATTCTCAAGCTTATCAACCGCGAAATAACAATAGCCTTTTTCTATGAATTGCTTTTGCATCTTTTCTATAAATTCAATGGTCTGATCTTTAGAGACAATTCCCGGAAAGAACTGCATTACTTTTTTATCAGCATTGATTTCGCACATCAATTCAATATCACTCTCCAGCCAGTTCCTGAAGCCCAGTCGCTCAGATTTGAAAAGGTATTTTTGGTCAAGATCCATGTGATAAAGCTCCCTGCCTCCGAATTTCAGATGATTAAAACCCTAATTCTTTACCCCGCAAATAATGCAGCATCCAGCTTAAGGTGGTCTGGGCTGATTTAAGTATCATTGCCGGTTCCACAGGGCCATGGGGTTGTCTTGGGAGTACAAGAAAGCGCACCGGCACTCCTCTGCGTTTTAAGGCATTGTAATACATTAATCCCTGACTGAAAGGGACCCTGATATCAGCTTCTCCATGTTGCAGAAGCACAGGGGTTTTCACATTTTGTACAAATCGCAATGGGGAATGTTCGTCATAGACTTTCCAGTCTTCATAGGGTTGTTTTTCCATATAGGAAGGAAGAAATCCTGGAATATCATCAGTCAGATCCTGAGTAACCAGATCGACTACAGGTGCTCCGATGCTTGCAACTTTAAAGCGGTTCGTATGCCCAACAACCCAACTGCTCATAAATCCACCATAACTCCAGCCCATTACTCCCATTTTGTCAGGATCTGCCCATCCTTTTGAAATAGCATAATCTACCCCGGCCATCAGATCTTTATAATCGCCACCACCCCAGTCGCGGTGATTGGCTTCCCTGAATTTTAATCCATATCCATTTGATCCTCTGGGATTTGGTCTGAGAATGAAAATGTCGTTTTCTGCAATACCGGCAAGCGGGTAAACTGCCGAGCCTCCAACAAAGCTTTCATTGAATACACCCGCCGGACCGCCATGAATATTGAGAATAAAGGGATATTTTTTACCATTCTCATAGTTGAGCGGATAAGTTAAAAGTCCCTCAATTTCCATTCCGTCAAAACTCTTCCAGCTGATCACTTCAGTTTTTGGAACAGCTAGGCCTGCCAGTTCAGGGTTTATCGTACTAATCTTTATTGGAGAATAGCTGGAAGAACTACTTATATAGCCATCCTGTGGTATTGAAGTGTTCTGAAATGTAAAGCCGAAATGAGTGCCGGTATCATTCAATTCAAGTCCGCCCACAACACCCTTCATACCTGTATTCCATTCAATCACCTGTTTTCCATCACTGCTCAATCGAAATATTCTGGAACTGGTATGAAATGGCTCAATTGTAAAAACTGATCTTCCATCGCTGCTCCAGCCAATCAGTTCTGCCGGACCATTCGGTGTATCCGCCAAGGTTTGAACAGTGCCAGCCTTAAGAGCATAAATTTTAACAGAGGTAGTACCTCCCCAAATTCCCTTTTCATCCAGGTTGTAATAAGCTATGTAATTTCCATCAGGACTGAACAGAGGTTGATTTTCACCCACTGGGGTATTGGCAATAACTTTAACTTCACCCGAACTGACATTGATCATCGATATATCGCAGAGGGTATTGTCTTCAACACCTGCAGAGGCAGCATGAGCATAGGCAATCCACTGGTCATCCGGACTCCAGCTAAATGAATTTATATGTCTGTTCTCCTTGCTCAAAGCTGTAATCTGAGGCATACCATTATTATCTTTTTTGTTAAGCCGGAGCAAATAGAGTCGCCCCTGCTTAAATTTTTCATTCATCAAATACCAGTCGTTCCCGGATTTCTTGTTCCCAGCATCTTCTTCAGTTTCAGCATCAGCACTGGTAAATGCAATTTGATTTCCTTTAGTACTCCATTTAAAATCGTTAATTCCGGTTTTCAGGTCAGTTAAGCGTTCTGCTTCACCTCCTCCTAATTTCAGGAGGTATAGGTTGTTCTTTCCATCCCGGTTACTGACAAATACGATCTGTGTTCCATCCGGGCTCCATTTAGGGTTGAGGTTGTTCTTTTCACCTTGTGTGAGCTGAATGGTATTCTTGTTCAGGTTGTCTGAAAGAAAAAGATGACTGATGAACTCGTTTTTGCCTTCAATTGTTTTTAGCGCTCTTACTACATAAACCACCTTTTTCCCATCCGGAGATACCCTTACTGAATTAATCCCCTTGTGTGTAATAGTTTGTTCCGGCGACCAGTTACTTTTTATTTGGGCGTTGACACTGCTAATTGCAAGGATTAACAGGCTGATTAAGGAAATTCTTTTCATAGGAATGATTTATTAATGGAGTTTTGTTGAATTTTTAATACTAATATAAAGTATTATGGTTAATAAGCCTCAGGGGAATTCTCTCCTTAATAAATCAGATTTAATTACAAATTAAATCTTTATTTCTCCTGGCAG
>CAYJAM010000114.1:2843-7354 GCA_964367725.1 uncultured Sphingobacterium sp.
TTTAGCTCTTCATCACAGAAACTGCGCACAACGGATTTAAATTGGCTAGACAAAAATGAATTACATCTGTCTTTCTGTTACTATTTTGATTGTTTGAAAAGTATAATTATTGTGGAGATTCAAGAAATTATAGCAATCTTCAAGCACATTTTAACAAGAAAATAATCCCGGATATGGTAAACAAAAAAACTTCCAATTTGTTTTTAATTCTCCTTTTAATTTTGTCTTTCTCCGTACAGGTGAAAGCTCAGCAAAGTTCGCCCCCGGGTCTTGATCAGTATATTGAAAAGGTATTAAAAACTTTTGAAGTCCCGGGTGTCAGTGTTTCTATTGTAAAAGATGGCAAAGTACTGCTTGCAAAAGGTTATGGAATTAAAAAACTGGGTGGGAATGAGAGGGTGGATGCAAACACACTTTTTTCAATTGCCTCAAATTCAAAAGCATTTACTGCTACTGCATTGGCTATGCTTGTTGAAGAAGGTAAACTTAAATGGGATGATCGGGTAATTGATCATTTACCATGGTTTAAAATGGCCGATTCTTATGTTACTACAAACCTAACTGTCAGAGATCTTTTGGTACATCATAGCGGACTTTTGGCCTATTCAGGAGACCTGATGTTGTTTCCCCCTTCTACTTATTCAAGAAGGGAGATTTTAGGAAAACTTCAGAAACTGCCATTGGTTCATGATTTCAGAAGTACTTATGCCTATGATAATATCTTATATCTGGCAGCAGGAGAAGTGATTAAAGCGTTAAGCGGTAGAGAATGGGAGGATTTTGTTAAAGAACGGATTTTTGCTAAGGTGGGAATGCCGGGGAGTGTTTCCAGGCATTCGGAATTCGGGAGCAGGCCAAATATTTCTGCAGCGCATGATCGGATCAATGGCAAAGTCGGCCTGGTTGAGGATTATATGGAGCAAAATATCGGCGATGCCAGTAATGCAGCGGGAGGGATTCTTTCCAACGCAAATGATATGGCAAACTGGATGATTACCCAGCTGGATTCAGGCAGAACGCCCACCGGCCTGGAGCTATTTAAACCTGCCAGCACCAATCAACTTTGGAAAGTGATCAGACCGATCCCAATTAGTAAAGTATCGGATGGACTTAAACCTGCACAAATGGATTTCTTTGGATATGCTTTAGGGTTCAGGGCCTATAATTATCAGAAATATAAGGTGGTAGGTCATGGGGGTAAACTGGGTGGTTTTGTTTCACAGGTGGCTATGGTTCCCGATCTCAAGTTTGGAATAACTGTACTAACCAACCAGGAGTCAACTGCGGCCTACTGGTCTATTATTTATCATGTACTGGACTATTATGAGAATAATCCAAAATTTGACTGGCTAAAGGCATTTAATGATGAGCAGGTATTATCCGCAGCAAGACTGACAGAATCCCAAAATAAAAACCTTGTTAAGTTAGATCCTGCAGGCAAATACGAACTTTCAATTGCAAAACTGGCTGGTAATTACAAAGATGAGGTTTATGGGGATGTTATTTTAATTCCTTCCGGGGATGGTTTGCTGATGGAATTTAAGCAATTACCACACCTTAATGCATCGCTTAAGTATTTCCAGTATAATAGTTTTATCGCCACTTTGAAAAATAAGAGCTTAAAGGCCGATTCATACGTTACATTTGCATTAAATGCTGACGGATCTGTTGATCAGATAAAGCTAAAGATCATTGATCCGGATTCAGATCTCACCTTTCATGATGTTCTGCTTAAGCCCGTCAGGTAATTTACAGCCGAAATCATTTTGTTGATTTAATTTACAGATCATACCATATTAGGAATTTACCGAATGGTGTGATGAAATACCACAATAAAATATATGGAAAATAGAAAATTCAGTAAAGCTACTGATGCAGTTTGGGCCGGAGAAGATAATCCTTACTTCAAAGAGGCTGTTACAACACCAATAGTAAATAGCGTTGCTTTTGCCTACAAAGATCTTGATGAATGGTACGACGTATCAACCGGGAAAGCAGATGGTTTTATTTATAGCCGCAATACCAATCCTACCGTGGCCTCACTGGAAGAGAAAATCAGAGTTTTGGAAGGTGCCGAAGCAGCTACAGCCTTTGCAACAGGTATGGCAGCAATCAGCAATACCCTTTTTACTTTTTTAAAGCCGGGCAAAAGGGTAGTATCTGTTAAGGATACTTATGGAGGTACAAGCAAACTTTTTCTCGATTTCTTTCCCGCATATCAGGTTGAAGTTAAACTTTGCGAAACCGGAAATCATGAGGAACTGGAATATGAAATTGCCAAAGGATGTGATCTGGTTTATCTGGAAACCCCAACCAACCCTACTTTGAAAATCATTGATATCAAGCGTATTGCTCTCGCTGCAAAAAAGGTTGGTGCTGTTGTGGTCGTAGATAATACTTTTGCTACACCAATCAACCAGAATCCTTTGGATCTGGGAGCTGATTTGGTATTGCATAGTGCTACCAAATACCTGTGCGGCCATTCTGATGCAATGGGCGGTTTATTGGCAGGGAGCAGGGAACTGGTGCAGAAGGTATTTCATTTCAGGGAGATCAATGGAGCCAGCCTGCAGGCTGACCCGGCCTACATGATTGCAAGAGGCATGAAAACACTCGAATTGAGGATCTCCAGACAGAATGAATCGGCAATGAAGATTGCAAACTACCTTAATGGACATTCAAAAGTTAGCCAGGTATTTTATCCGGGATTAGAATCACATATTGGCCATGCAATTGCTAAATCTCAGATGAGAGGTTTCGGTGGCATGTTAAGTTTTGCATTGGATGGAGGTTATGATCTGGTAGAAAAATTTCTGCCATCACTAAAGCTGGTGCATCTTGCTGCAAGTCTTGGCTCGGTGAGTACCCTGGCTGGTCCGCCGCGCACCACAAGCCATGTAGAATTAACTGAAGAGCAGCGTGCCCTCTTAGGTATTCCAGAAAGCTTGATTCGCTATTCTGTGGGTATTGAATCAGTTGATGATCTTTTAACGGATCTCGAGACTGCTTTGAAGAAAATATAACAGCTGATAAGACATACAAAGAGATAATAAAGCCGGAAAACACGATCGTGTTTTCCGGCTTTATTTTATAAGCTTACACCTTAAATTAAACCCTGGCAATTTCCACTTTTGCGGCTCTTTCCTTTTTGCCCCGGAGAATTACTGCAAGAATTACAAAACTGATTAGTGCAGCGAAATAACACCATACTGAGATTACATTTTGCCCATACAGGATGCGGGTGAACAGATAGGAACAAAGTACAATAACACCTACAAATCTTAATCTACTGATGCTTGATATAAATGGGGAAACTCCGGTTGCGATAATATACAGTATACCCCCAAACCAACGGTTTGCAGGTGGGAAATCCAGATCATACCGGATATGAGAATGTAATATCTCTGAACTAACTGAATACATCAACATTCCGTAACCCAAAATAAGTGCCTGAACTGAACCTATGATCGTCAAATAAAGTAGGATCCTTTTGCGTTTTTGATCTTTCTCAATCATCATGATCGAAAAGGGAATGAAGAAGGGCCATACTACCTGGGCAAAAATAAGAAAACCATAAGTTGCTGATTTGCCCCATTCTGAGTATTCAGGATTCAGGAATGAAATCCAGACTATTCCTTCTAAAAACTGTTGGACAGACAACATCAGTGGGATGGAAGAGAGTAACCTTTGAGGTCCTGTTTCGGAATTCTTAATGCAAACGCCTCCGATAATTAATAAAACTGCTGCAGATCCAAAACTTGCTGTTGCTGAAAAGCACATAAATTTCTTTGGTTTAACTCCAGAAACATAGCGGGAGGCTTAATAAATATACTCATTTAATTGCATTCCAAGGGCAGTGCAGAAACTGAGAATATGAGTAAAATCATGAAAATACCTGCCTAATGTCATTCTAAAGATCTGGTGTATTAGTTAAAATTGTTTTATGAAAGAGATCAATATAAAACACATCAACAACCTGCATAGTGATGCGCTGAGAAGTTTAGATTTTTATAAACAAGAGATCACAATACTTACAAAGCGCCTTGAAGAGATTGCAGCTGACAATACTGGTCGTGAAATAGCTGAAAAAGTAGAACATTTTCAGAATCAGTTTCTGATCCAGCGTAATAATATCGATGAATTGAAGCATCGTATGCATGAAAATCTAAATAAGATTGAGAATCAGGTAAAAGAGTCCGCAGGATTTATCTCACAGTCGAGTGCAGCAGAAAATGTCGAATTATATGATCAGTTTCTTACAGAAGAGAAGATTATAAATGAGCTCAGGCAGGAGTTTAACCGCTTTGCTTCCAAATGGATGTAGTTGTTTGATTTTTAATATGTTGTTAAGTGTTTCCTGATCATTTTCTGATCAGGAAGGGGTCAGTTCTATGGAGCTGACCTTTTTTGTTTAGACTGTTTTATTATCATTTAATTTACTCAAATAAAATTCTCTGATTTTCATTCTTATTTTCCTTCCCTGATGTAGCATTCGGTCATAAATACTCGTC
>CAYJAM010000115.1:0-7348 GCA_964367725.1 uncultured Sphingobacterium sp.
GGGAATGCTTAGCTGTTTATATCTGATGACTGAACTGGGATATACTAACTGGCTTCGCTTTCTGATCTGGCTTGGCTTGGGTCTGATTATTTATTTTTCATACAGCTATCATAAAAGCAATCTGAACAAATAAGCTACTGAATTCATCTCTAAATTGCCTTACTGAAATAGTATCAAACTTGTTTTTAACAGTTCCAGACCGGAATAAAAAAAAGGGGCAATTTTCAAATTGAAAATTGCCCCTTTGATAATGATCTTTAAATGAAATGAGGATTTCAGTTAGATATAGAAGTCTCAATTAATCCATTAACTATCATGGTGATCTAATTCCACACGGGTTAGCTCACTGGTGTCCTGAGTTGATATGATCAAAGGCACCCGCTCAATCGTAACAAAACTAATATCCAGGCCAAATCCGCGTTCTTCTGAAAGCGAGAACTTCTTCAGGATAAAATAATAGTCCATGATGAACTTATCAATAAAGCTTAACACATTTGAGCGTGACAAGACTTTCTCTAATACAACAAACCTGAAATCTCCAATGATTTTGTACTTATTCAGGGAAGTATATTTACTGGTTATATCCACCTCATTGTTCCTTACCAATTCTTCAACAACTTTCCTGAACAGCACATTAATTTGTTGTTCAACACGGAAACCCAGTTTAAAATCAATCCGGATCAATTTATTTGGAATCAGAAACTCTACTTTATAATCCCTTGTAAAAGGTTCGTCAGTTACATCAACGTGAACCAGCCAATAAACATCTGCCCGTTTAGGCTGCTTTTGTAGAATCGAATACATGATCTTGGATTCGATCTCTGAATTAAAATTGGAACTGGTCAGATAAACCAATTGAGATGCATATTTAGGCACTGATTCGTCCTCACTCAATTCCTTTAAAATTGGATAATAAGAATCGACCTCAACGAATTTTACAAAGCGATTCTTAATTTTTCTTGCAGAGTACCATGCCCACATGATAGACAATAAGAAGGATGCAAGCAAGAGCGTAAACCAACCTCCATGGAGGAATTTAGCCATGTTTGCAACCAAAAACCCTAATTCAATCAATCCGTAAATCGAAACGAAAATAATAATGATATAATTTGGGAACTTCTTGCGCTTGAGAAATACTGCAACCAGAATGGTGGTCATCAGGAAAGTCAGATTTATTGCCAAACCGTAGGCACCTTCCATATTTTGGGATTCACGGAAAATCAGGACCACCACAATACATCCAACCCATAACAATATATTAATTGAGGGCACGTACAATTGTCCCTTTTGATTACTTGGGTAATTAATTTTGACCTTTGGCCATAAATTAAGCCTCACGGCTTCAGAGATCAGGGTAAAGGAACCTGAGATCATCGCCTGACTGGCAATGATTGCTGCAGCAGTGGCAATGCTGATACCTGCAATAAGGAACCATTCTGGCATAATGCTGAAAAATGGATTATCTCCCAGAGTTAAGCGGCTTCCCTGATGCTGCCATAACCATACCCCTTGTCCGAAATAGTTCAATAACAAGCAGGTCTTTACATAGATCCAGCTGATTCGAATATTAGCACGACCGCAATGACCCAAATCTGAATACAAAGCCTCTGCTCCAGTAGTACAGAGGAATACAGCACCTAAAATAAATAAGGCATTCGGGTTAGTTGACAGCAGGGAATAGGCATAATACGGATTGATCGCTTTTAGAATTTCCGGAAACTGAAGCAAATAAATACCACCCAGAACTGCCATCATAGTAAACCATAAGAACATGATAGGGCCAAAAGCCTTACCTACAATGAAAGTCCCGAATTGTTGTATCAAAAACAATAACGAAATGATTATAATCACTATCGGAACAGTCGGAATATCTGCATAAAATATTCGCAAGCCCTCAATTGCAGCTGAAACAGTAATTGGAGGAGTAATCATACCATCTGCTAGCAGTGCAGAGCCACCAATCATTGCCGGAATAACCAACCATTTTCCTTTCTTTTTGACCAAAGAAAACAAGGATAGAATTCCACCTTCACCCTTATTGTCTGCGCGCAACGTAATTATTACATATTTTATTGTGGTCTGCAGAGTTAGTGTCCAGAATATACAGGATAGCCCACCCAGGATTAAGTCGCTCGTAATTATACGGTCGGCGACAATCGCCTTAAATACGTAAAGTGGAGAGGTTCCAATGTCACCATAAATTATGCCCAAACTGATTAATAAACCGGCTGCAGAAAGCTTATGAAGATTTTTTAGATTCGACACAGTATAAAATTTAGAAGACAAAAGTACATCATAAAATCAAATTCCTATTGTCAATCTTAAAATGTTGATTTTTTGTCATTTTTTTTAAATTTATTTAAACATTTAAGACAAAGAAACGTATAGAAAAGAATTTTAGTTAAAAATTGTTAAAAAAAAGCAGGCATTCTATGGGTATACATTAATATGCCTTATATTTATACCATTATCTATTTTGCGTATGATAAACTCCTACCTGAGATCATTAGTTGTATTCATAGTTTTAGGCATAACAATGTCCCTGAATAGCTATGCATATAACCTTTCATCTTCTCAGGTATCACGCCCGGACTCACTGAAAACCAAAGCAAAAGTTGCAACAAAGATTACCGATACCAGACTAAATAAACCCGCAGATCCCAAAGCTGGTGTCAAATTAAGTTTTGTACCATTCAAACCATCAAAAGAAAAACTACTGGCTCAAAACAAAATTATGTCTGGGCCGAAAAATCCACTTCCCGGAGATAAAATTCTGGCAAACGTAAAAGTTTATCCAAATCCGGTTTCTGATTATCTTAATATGACCTATTCCATCAGTAAGGATTCAAATGTAACCATCAGGATTATGGATGTATTGGGAAATGAAATAACAACACTCTTCTCAGAAAGACAGAGTACCGGTGAACACAGTAATACCTTCAGTATTTCTTCCAGGATCAGCAGTGGTTTCTATTTTATTCGCGTCAGTGTGGGTAGTGAGATCATTACCAAACGTATTTCCGTTTTGTAAAATCTATACCTTATTCCTCATCTTAAATTCAGTATGTTTATATTCGCTGGATGAAAATTATTGCTATAGGGCGTAATTACGCCGAACATGCCAAAGAGCTGAATAATCCTGTGCCTGCAGTTCCTGTTATATTCATGAAACCTGATACTGCTGTTCTTAAAGACAATAAACCATTTTACCATCCTGAATTTTCTACGGATATACATCACGAGATTGAACTTGTTCTGAAAATATCAAAAGAGGGAAAACATATCGCTCAAAAATTTGCTGCTTCATACTTTGAGGAGGTCGGCCTTGGCGTTGACTTTACTGCAAGGGACATTCAAACAAAACATAAGGAAAAGGGGCTTCCCTGGGAATTGGCAAAAGCTTTCGATAATTCTGCACCTGTCAGCAAGTTTATCCCAAAAACTGAGTTTAAAGACCTGAACAATCTTAACCTAAGACTTGACCTGAATGATAATACCGTTCAGGAAGGCAACACTAAAGACCTTCTTTTTTCGTTTGAATATATAATAGCCTTTGTTTCTCAGTACATCACCCTTAAAAAGGGGGACCTGATCTTTACCGGCACTCCAAAAGGAGTAGGTAAAGTGAACATTGGTGATCATCTATGCGGCTATCTCGAGAATCAAAAATTACTTGATTTTTATATCCGTTAGTAAACCCATTTCATGTTCAAATACTCTTTTTACTTAACCCTCCTGTCCTTTCTATGCACCTTTTGCAAAGCTCAGGAGGCAATACCACCACAATACCCTCAAAATTATTTCATTCGCCCGCTTGACCTCCCTCCTATTATATCAGGAAACTTCGGCGAAATAAGAACGAATCATTTTCATTCCGGGCTTGATCTGAAAACGAATCAGCGGGAAGGATATCCGGTTTATGCAAGTGCTGATGGTTTCATATCCAGAATCAGGGTTCAGATCGGTGGTGGAGGAAATGCTTTATACATCAGTCATCCAAATGGCTACACTACCGTTTACATGCACTTGAGAAACTTCAATGAGCGTATCGGCCTGACTTTAAAGACCTATCAGTACCGGATGCAAAAATTCGATGTTGATTTCCCATTACTTTCAGTTGAAATCCCTGTAAAAAGAGGAGATATAATTGGCTGGTCAGGAAATACCGGCAGCTCGGGCGGGCCACACCTCCATTTTGAAATCAGGGATACACAGACAGAAGACCCAATCAATCCGCAGCTTTTCGGCATCCGAATCCCAGACCAGGTTAAACCTGTAATTACAGGATTGTATCTCTATCATTTAAACGGCGAACCTTTTAGCGAGCATACCCCAAAGCAATTATACCCGGTAAGCGGAAGTGCAGGCAATTACGCTCTTAGTCCCCAAACCATTGTCACTATCGGTGGTGAATCGGGACTTGGAATTGCAAGTTCGGATAAGAACTCAGCTTCTGAAAATAGTAATGGACCTTATTCAATAGAACTCCGGGTTGAAGATCAAACGATCTATTCGGCTGTTTGGGAAAGATTTTCATTTGATAATTCGCGGGGAATGAATTCCCATGTTGATTATCCCACCATGATAGCCACGGGTAAAAGGATCCAGAAAAGTTTTCTGGAACCGGGTAACCCCTTAAAAATTTATAAAAACGTTTCTAATAATGGCCTTCTGAATTTTACGGATCAGAATATCCGGAATGCTCAATACATTGTAAAGGATATTGCCGGGAATCAAAGTGTACTCAATTTCAAAATAAAATTCAGTCCGGGTGCTGCAAAACCATCAAAAGCAATTGAAGGGAAGAAGTTTAAATTCGACCAGGTAAATGAGTTCGACACCAGCGGTCTGAAAATTAACTTGCCACTCAATTCCTTGTACAGTGATCTTAATTTTGTGTATAAATCCACCACTAAACCTGCCGGCGCCTATTCCCCGATACATCATGTACATAACCGCCTGATACCTCTAAACGGTCCGATTACTTTAGCGATAAAGGCTGATGATAGTCTGCCAGTAGAATTACAAAGCAAAGCTCTTATTGTAAATCTTCTCAAAAAAACACAGGGGGGGATATTTGAAAATGGTTATGTAAAAACAGAGATTCGCAATTTCGATAGCTTTTACATCATGACCGATACTCTGGCACCAAGGATTGTCCCTGTAAACATCAGTAATGGGGCATCAATGGTTAATATTCCAAGAATCCTATTCCGTATTTCAGATAATCTATCAGGAATAAAAACATTCAATGCAATGATTAACGGGCAATGGGCACTGATGGAATACGAGCCAAAAACGGGTACTTTATGGCATCGATTTGACGAATCAATGACTAAAGGCAAAAACGATTTTGTATTGACGGTGAGTGATATGAAGGATAATTTAAACACCTACAGAACTGTTTTTTTCCGCTAGATAGAATTATTCATTTCAGATAATTTATTTTGCTAATTTTAGCCCTATAAATGTGTTAAAAAATGATTGAGCTTACTGAGGGGCTAAAAGCTCCTGATTTTCAGGCAAAAGACCAAAATGGAAAAAATATCAGCCTGAGTGATTTTTCAGGAAAAGATGTAATCCTTTATTTTTATCCTAAAGATGATACTCCGGGTTGCACCGCCGAGGCATGCAGTTTCAGGGATAATTATCAATCACTGCTAAAAGAAGGATTTGAGGTTTTAGGCGTAAGCACTGACGATGAAAAGTCCCACCAAAAGTTCATTACTAAATACAGCCTGCCTTTCTCACTGATTGCTGATACCGATAAGAAAATCGTTGAAGCTTACGGTGTTTGGGTTGAAAAGAATATGTACGGTAAAAAATACATGGGGGTAGCAAGAAAAACCTTCGTTATTGACAAGAATGGAATGATCCGGAAGATCATTGATAAAGTTGATACCAAAAACTCTTCAGGGCAGGTTTTGGATTCAATTAAATAAAATCGGTTTATCCAGCTTAAATATTCTCTAAATCAAATAATTTCAAAATAACCCCTCCCATTCAAAGAACATGGCTATTTTAGCAAGGCCATTAAGCACAAATTATGACTCCAGATATTGATAAATTAACAAAAGTTGCCTCACAGGTGCGTCGTGATATTTTAAGAATGGTCCATGCCTGCCAATCCGGGCATCCGGGCGGTTCATTGGGCTGTACTGATTATTTAGTAGCTCTTTACTTTCACACCTTAAAGCATAATACCAAATTTGACATGGATGGTAAGGATGAAGATCTCTTCTTCCTTTCTAACGGACATATTTCACCTGTATGGTACAGTGTTCTGGCACGTTCAGGATATTTTGAAGTATCTGAGCTGGCAACGTTCAGAAAGATCAATACCAGGCTGCAGGGGCATCCTACAACTCACGAAAAATTACCTGGGATACGGGTTGCTTCCGGCTCTTTAGGTCAGGGTATGTCAGTGGCGATTGGTGCTGCTATTGCTAAAAAGTTAAACGGGGATAACAGACTTGTATTTTCATTGCATGGCGATGGAGAACTTCAGGAAGGTCAAACCTGGGAGGCAGCGATGTATGCAAGCCATAATAAAATTGACAATCTGATCTCAACTATCGATGTTAACGGGCAGCAAATTGACGGACCAACGGATGCCATTTTATCTTTAGGTAATCTAAGAGCTAAATGGGAATCTTTCGGATGGGAAGTACTCGAAATGAGCGGAAACGATATGGCCGACGTGGTTCGTGTTCTTGAACTCGCGATCAGCAAAACATTTAAAGGAAAGCCAATCATGATCCTGATGCAAACTATGATGGGCAATGGTGTTGATTTCATGATGCATACCCATAAATGGCATGGCTCTGCACCAAATGATGATCAGCTCGCCCTGGCTCTGGGTCAATTGGAAGAAACTCTTGGAGATTATTAAGGATTTCTAAAAGGTAAACCGCATTCAAAAACACATTTAAAAAATTTAGCCTGTATAATTTCAGGCCCTTTGCTTTGTTATATGAAGAAATACACATACACCGAGAAAAAAGATACCCGTTCAGGTTTTGGAGCAGGTTTACTTGAAGTTGGACAAAAGAACGATAAAGTAGTCGCTTTATGTGCTGATTTGATCGGTTCATTAAAAATGGATGCTTTTATCAAGGAATTTCCGGAACGCTTTTTTCAGATCGGAATTGCAGAAGCTAATATGATGGGAATTGCTGCTGGTTTAACTATTGGCGGTAAAATTCCTTACACCGGCACTTTTGCAAACTTTTCAACAGGTCGTGTGTACGATCAGATCAGACAATCTATTGCCTATTCAGATAAGAATGTAAAAATTTGTGCTTCACATGCCGGACTAACATTAGGTGAAGATGGTGCAACCCATCAG
>CAYJAM010000116.1:0-7324 GCA_964367725.1 uncultured Sphingobacterium sp.
CAAATAAATCATCTGAACCATAGTTCAGACAACAGCATAAGCGGGACTCCTCAACATTCTACAGTCCCTGGGAGGCGATGCGTTCAACTATAGACAGAGATGTAAGTCTGAATCTCCCCACACCAAATTCTATAAACATTTCAAAAAATTATATAAAATATATCAAAATTTTATCCCAATCTTTGTATTGCAATAAAATGAAAAAGCTTTTAATCACCGTTTTAGCTATATTCTACCTGAGTGTTTCATCCGGGGCGACTGTGCATTTTCATTATTGCATGGGAGAGCTGATCGAGTGGGGGCTGACCAACGACAATTCAGAAAAATCAGCCGATTGCAGCAATTGCGGCATGAAAAAGGGTATTTCTGAGGACTGTTGTAAAGATCAGAAACAGGAATATAAGCTAAAAGAATCTCAAAAAGCTCCGCTGAGCACCTTTCAGCCTGTTATTTTTGCTTTAGCACCAGTCACTTATCCTGACTTTACCCAAATCTTATCAATCACTCCTGCGGATCTGATTCCTGAGAGTAATGCTCCTCCAAGAACGTTGAAAACTGCGGTTTTCATACGTAACTGTAATTTCCGTATCTGATTTTAATCTTCTCTTTGTCTGAATTCCTTTCGGACTGATTTCGTGTGCTTTTTATTCTGATAGTCTCATCGGAATATTATTCATGCGATGAATTAGCATATCTATTCATTTAATTATTTATAATAAATATTATCGTCATGAGAAAATTAATTTATTCAATCGCAATTTTGGTTCTTTTATTTAGTGCTGCATGCAATAGCTCAGAAAAACCTGCAGAAGCAAAAACTGATTCATTATCCACCCAAACTGCAGGAGTAGGATATACCTGTCCGATGCACCCTGAAATAACAAGCGATAAACCTGGGACTTGTTCAATATGCAAAATGGATCTTGTTAAAGATTCAGATTTTGAGTCAGACAGTATGATGACTGACAGTAGCAGTCACGATCATAAGCACTAAGCACAATGGTTGAAAAGATCATTTCCTTTTCATTAAGGAACCGTTTCATTGTCTTGCTTTTTGCTGCCGGATTTTTTGGATGGGGACTCTATTCGGTTAAAACCAGTAAAATAGATGCTATACCCGATCTTTCGGAAAATCAGGTCATCGTTTTCACTGAATGGATGGGCCGTAGTCCCCAGATCATTGAAGATCAGATCACTTATCCTTTGGTAACCAATCTTCAGGGATTGCCAAAAGTGAATTATGTTAGGGCAAATTCCATGTTCGGTATGAGTTTTATCTATATCATTTTTGAAGATGATGTAGATATATACTGGGCTCGTTCCAGGGTATTGGAGCGACTCAATTCAATCGGCAATGTTTTGCCTGAGGGGGTTAGTCCGAACCTTGGTCCTGACGGTACCGGAGTAGGTCATGTTCTCTGGTACACGCTGGATGCTCCGGGCATGGACCTTGGAGAGCAAAGGGCAGTTCAGGACTGGTATATCAAATTTGCCCTTCAGAATGTAGCTGGGGTGAGTGAGATTGCCTCCTTTGGTGGTTTCCAGAAGCAGTACCAGATCAGTATTGATCCCAATCGTCTGACCTATTATAAGCTTGGCATTCAGGATGTGATGCAGGCGGTTAAGAGTAATAATAATGAGGCCGGAGGTAGAAAGTTTGAGATGAGTGGCATCGGTTATATCATTAAAACCAGTGGTTACCTTAAATCCATTGAAGAGATTGAAAATCTGGCGGTCCGTACACAAAACTCTATTCCTGTCAAGATCAGGGATATTGGAACTGTTCAGATGGCCGGAGAAAGCCGTCTCGGCATCTTCGATTATAATGGTGAAGGTGAAGCGGTTGGAGGGATTGTGGTATTACGTTATGGTGAGAATGCCGATGAAGTGATCCGCAAAGTGAAGACAAAAATGACTGAAGTAGCTAAGGGTTTACCCCAGGGGATGAAGTTCAATATTGTTTACGACCGGGGTGAATTGATCGCAGAATCAATATCTTCCATTAAAACTACCCTGATCGAAGAGATGATCGTGGTATCGCTGATCGTAATCATTTTCCTATTTCACTGGAGAAGTGCCATCAGCATCATCATACAGATCCCAATCACGATTGCTGCCAGTTTTATTTTGCTGAATGCATTTGATATTTCATCGAACATCATGTCATTGACCGGTATCGCATTGGCCATAGGTGTGATTGTGGACAACGGAATCATCATGGCAGAGAATTCTTATAAAAACCTTGCAGTCAGGCAGGCAGAATTAAACGAACAAAGAAAAGGAGGAAATGCAGATGTGGAATAGATCGAAACTAAAAAAGAATGATGACTATGTTAAACTTTCTAATGAGGAAAGACTGAGTATCATCGAAAAGGCCTGTCAGCAGGTATCCAGAGGTGTATTTTATTCAACTATCATAATTATCGCCTCTTTTCTGCCGGTATTTTTACTGACCGGGCAGGAAGGGAAATTATTCCATCCGCTGGCCTATACCAAAACCTTTATTCTGATAATTGATGCAGTACTGGTACTTACATTGGCTCCAGTAATTATTTCATTTTTCATGAAAGGGCGTTTCCGTCAGGAGCATGAGAACCCTATCAACAGAGGTTTGGAGAAGGTTTACCTTCCGGTGATTCGTGCCTGTATCAGAAACAGAAAGACAACTTTAGGGGTTAATATCCTCGCATTGCTAATCTCTATACCGATGATGATGAGCCTGGGACGGGAATTTATGCCGCCTTTGGATGAGCAATCAATCTTGTTTATGCCGGTTACTTTGCCTGATGTTTCCAATTCAGAGATCAAGCGAATTCTTCAGGTTCAGGATAAGATCATCAAATCAGTGCCTGAGGTCGACCATGTGTTGGGCAAGGCGGGCCGGGCAAGTTCAGCAACTGATAATTCGCCAATCAGCATGATAGAAACCATCATTTCGCTGAAACCAAAAAGCGAATGGAGGCCTGGAATCAGCAAAAAGGACATCATTGATGAACTCGATGCGAAACTTCAGATCCCCGGTGTGGTGAACGGCTGGACACAACCTATCATCAACCGTATCAATATGCTTTCAACTGGTATCCGTACCGATGTTGGTGTCAAAGTATATGGTCAGGATCTGAAACAGATCAGCCATATCTCTGAAGATGTGCATACGATGCTGAAGAATATTGAAGGAGTGAAAGATCTGTATGTGGAGCCGGTTAGCGGAGGAAAGTACCTGGAGATTGACATCAGACGCGACCAATTGGAGCGTTACGGATTAACTGTGGATGATATTAATGCCACTGTTGAATCGGCAATCGGGGGGGCACCTTTTGCCTCAACAGTAGAAGGCCGCCAACGATTTAATATTCATTTGCGCTTAGGTCAGGAATACCGGAACAGCATCGACCGCTTAAAAAGAATTCCACTGACTTCGCCCGATGCTGGAACTATTCCATTATCAGCCGTTACAACTATAAGGTTTGTAGATGGACCACCAATGATCAGCTCTGAAAATGCAATTCTGCGGGGCGCTGTTATGTTCAATGTGCGTGAGCGCGATCTGGGACATACCGTTCAGGAGGCAATTGATAAGTTGAATAAGGGTCTGAAACTGCCTAATGGATATTTTGTTGAATGGAGCGGTCAGTATGAAAATCTGATCCGCGGACAGCAAACCCTGATCTATATTCTACCGGTGGTGATTTTTATCATCTTTCTGGCCTTATATCTGGCTTTTAAATCCATCAGAGAGGCATTTTTAAGTTTAGTGACTATTCCTTTCGCCCTTATCGGAGGTGCTTTCCTGGTTTATTTCTGGGGAGTGAATCTCTCAGTCGCAGTGGCGGTTGGTTTTATTGCCCTTTTCGGGATTGCCGTTGAAACAGGTGTTGTGATGGTGATCTATTTAAATGATGCAATGCGACAATTGGTTGCTTTGAAAGGTAATTCAAGTGAAACGATAACAAAGGAGGATCTGAGGGAATATGTGATCAATGGCGCTGCCAAACGTTTAAGGCCCAAGATCATGACGGTTTGTGTGGCTTTATTTGGTTTGATACCTGTGCTATGGTCGGGTGGGGTTGGAAGCGACGTGATGCAGCCAATTGTGCTGCCGATGATTGGCGGAGTTCTTACTTCCTCTACCCATATTTTACTGGTTACGCCGCTGATCTTTCTGATGACAAAAGAATATGAATTGAGAAAATTTGGAAAACTGGAGGTACATGATGTTCAGCATTAAGAAAATTAGTTTATTGTTTGTATTCCTTGGTTCCATTACTGTCAACGGACAGGAAATCATGAACCTGGAGCAAATTTTAGGAGAGATCAATGCAAATAATCCCTCTTTGAAGTCTTATTCAAGCAGGATTCAGAGTAAGGATTCTAAAGTAGAAGGTGCCGGCTCATGGATGGCACCCATGGTAGGGGCAGGAACTTTTATGAGTCCTTACCCCGGACAGGATATGGTTGGGGATGCTGACCGGGGAGCATTTATGATCTCTGCCGAACAGGATATTCCCAATCCCGCAAAGGTCAGGGCTAAAAAGGAATACCTTAAAACCCAGTCGCAGACCTATGAGCTGGGCAGAAGTGAGCGTTTTAACCAGTTGAGAGCTGCTGCGAAGTATTTGTATTTCGGACTTTTGGTAGCTCAAAAGCGTATCGTCTTCCAGAAGGAAAATCAGCAGATCATGCAAACGATGAAAAAACTGGCAGAGATTCGTTATCCATTTAATCAGGGTGCTTTGAATCAGGTTTTTAAAGCGGAAGGAAGGGTCTATGAATCAGAGAATATGATCCTGATGACCGAGGCAGAAATCCGTTCAAAAAAGATTGCTTTGAATGCATTGATGAACAGGCCAGCAACGGCTGAATTTGAAATTGAAACAGAATATAAGGTTAATTTTAGTCCTAAAGCGGATCTTGACACTGCTTATCTGGCCGGTGTCCGGAGTGATATTTTACATATGGAGCATGATATTCATGCCATGGAAAGGAATATTGATCTGATGCGGCAGGAGTCAAAGCCTGATTTTAAAATTCGTTTTGACCATATGTCAAATTATTCTGCAATGATGCCAAGGCAATTTACTGTGATGGGCATGCTTTCCATTCCGATTGCTCCCTGGTCCTCAAAAATGTATAAATCAGAGATCAAATCAATGAATTTTGAGCGTGAAGCTATGCGGCAGGAAAAGTCGGCCATGCTTACCGAGATTTTGGGCATGAGTAAGTCAATGGAAAGTGATCTGCTTAATATGCAGCAGCAGTTAAGTAATTATGAAACAAAGATTTTGCCATCATTAGAGAAATACCTCAAGGTTTCGATGTTATCCTATCAGGAAAACAAAACAGACCTGAATACGGTCATCGATGGTTGGGAGTCGATCAATATGTCTCAGATGAATTATCTGGATCAGTTACAGAAATATTATCAAATGATTGTGGAGTATGAGAAGACTATTGAACGCTAGAATTGCATTATTCCTGATCATCGGATTAAGTCTTTTTGGCTGTAATTCTGATAAAAAGGCAAATTCTGAGGGGCAGGTTCAGAAATATACCTGCCCGATGCATCCGCAGATAGTAAAGGAAGCACCCGGTTCCTGCCCGATCTGTAAAATGGATCTGGTGCCTCAGCATTCTGCTGAAAATCATGCTGCTGTGGATACAAGTTTAAATTCCCTGGTAAAACCAGGCAACGAACTGGTTATATCAGGAATCAAAACGGTCAGGATAGAGAAAGGTCTTAAAAGATCTGAGATCGTACTGAAAGGGATCATAAACTATAATACGAATAACTGGAGGTCAGTATCGGCAAGGGTAAGCGGCCGGATTGAAAAGTTGTTTGTGAAATACAATTATGAGCCGGTGAGAAAAGGCCAGAAGATCATGGAAATTTATAGTCCTGATCTGGCAAATGCGCAGCAGGAATTACTATTTCTGAAAAACAATAATGAAACCCTGCTTCTTGAATCTGCTAAGAAGAAATTGGTACTTCTTGGATTAAGCATGGCACAGATAAACAAGGTTCTGAGTACAGGAAGGATAGAGGATAGAATCGCTGTTTACAGCCCCTATTCAGGCTATGTAGCTGAATTGGGTTTAAATACTTCAGCTTCTTCAGCGCCTGTAAACCAGGCTGGAGGAACAAGAATCAGCTCGGGTAGCGGAGCGGGAATGAATTCAATGAATACTTCATCTTCATCCTCAACACTTCCTGAAATCCCGACTATCCCAACAGGAGGAGCTTTGCAGATCAGGGAAGGACAATATATCAATGCAGGCCAGAAGTTATTTGATCTGATCAATACAGATCAGGTTTGGGCCGAGTTCTATGCCCGCCCTGATCAGTTAGAGGAGTTAAAACAAGGAAACAGTGTAGTGGTTCAGTCTATAGATATCGCAAATCAGCGTTCAGAAGTCACGGTGAGCCTGGTTCAACCCTATTTTAAGGACGGAACAAATTATTCCCTGATCAGAGCCAATGTGCCAAACAGCATTACAACCTGGAAAGTTGGTCAGTTGATCTCAGTAAGCAGGCAGGCTGCAGTAGAGGGGTATTGGCTGCCCGTTACAGCCCTTGTTCAGGTTGGAACCCAATATGCGGTATTTCTTAAGAAGGATAATGCATTTGTACCGGTTTTTGTTAAGCTCAAACATCAGGCAGATCAATGGATCGATATTGGTGATAGCCTTGAAGCGGATGCAGAACTGGCAATTAATGCCTGGTTCCTGGTAGATACTGAAAGTTTTATAAAAGCAAAGCGTTTGTAATGAGAACAAAAATAATTTTAGGGCTGATCATTCTTTGTTCAGGATTGGTTTTTTCTGCCTGTACAGAGGAGCATGAAAAACATGCTGAAGCAGGGAAATACACCTGCCCAATGCACCCCCAGGTAGTTAATAATGGTCCGGGAACCTGCCCGATCTGTAAAATGGATTTGGTTCCTGTAAATTCTGCAGGCGGTAAAAATGAACTAAGCCTGAGTGAAAGCCAGATTCAGTTGGCGAACATTCATACTATTATGATTAATCGTACTGACTTCAGCACCTCAAAAGTATTGAATGGCCGGTTGGTAGTAAATCCTGAGCAGACCGAAGTTATTTCCAGTCGTTATGCCGGAAGAATTGAGAAGTTATTTGTGAAAGAAATGGGCCGGCCTGTTAGTAAAGGACAGCCGATTTTTCAGATCTATAGCGAAGAACTTCAGACCCTGCAGCAGGATTATTTATTGCAACTGAAACAGGTTGCGGCATTTCCGGAAGAGAAGATCTATCAGTCGATGCGGGAGGCAGCAAAAAATAAACTTCGCTTGTTTGGCTATTCTGATGC
>CAYJAM010000117.1:0-4075 GCA_964367725.1 uncultured Sphingobacterium sp.
ACTTTGGCAACCGGGTAGCATTCTGCGCTGAGGTGCATGACATTCATAAAAGAATATTGAAAACTGAATTTAAGAAATGTTAACTACAAAACTTAATATGTTAATCTTATTCGAATAAGATAACAAAATATCAGCCGATATTCAAATTCTGCCTGACTGCGATTTCATTAATGAGCTTCCAGCCAGTTTCGGCCTTCACCAACCTCAACCAGAATTGGAACCTCCATTTTAATCGCATTTTTCATTCGCTCGGTAATGATCTTCTTCATGATCTCGGTTTCATGGATCAATACATCAAACACCAATTCATCATGTACCTGCATTGTCATTTTTGAGCCCAGTTTGTGATCTTTTATATCCTGATGAATCCTGATCATCGCAATTTTGATCATGTCTGCTGCTGATCCCTGAATAGGGGCATTGATTGCATTTCGCTCTGCAAATCCCCGTACGGTCTGATTGGCCGAATTAATATCCCTCAGGTAACGTCTTCTGCCCATAATAGTTTCCACATACCCATTTTCACGTGCAAAGTTCATGGTATCATTCATATACTTCTTGATATTGGGGTAGGTATTGAAATAATTTTCAATAATTTCTGCTGCCTCTTTTCTGGGGATACCGAGATTTTGTGAAAGCCCAAATGCCGACTGTCCATAAATGATTCCAAAGTTTACGGCTTTTGCATTCCTTCTCTGGGTTGAGTTTACTTCTTCAAGTGCAATTCCATACACTTTTGCAGCTGTTGCAGTATGAATATCCAGACCGTTTACAAAAGCTTCCATCATGTTCTCATCTTTACTTATCTCGGCAATAATTCTCAACTCTATCTGGGAATAATCTGCAGATAATAAAACATGTTCATTATCTCTCGGAATAAAGGCTTTTCTTACCTCCCTGCCACGCTCTGTACGGATGGGAATATTCTGCAGATTGGGATTGTTTGAACTCAGACGGCCCGTTGATGCAACAGCTTGATTATAAGACGTATGTATACGGCCTGTTTTAGGATTGATCATTTGAGGTAAAGCATCAACATAGGTGGATTTCAGTTTTTGTAATTGTCTGAAATCAAGAATGTCAGCTACAATATCACTTTTATTGGCCAGCCTCAGGAGAACATCTTCACCGGTCTGGTATTGTCCGGTTTTGGTTTTTTTTGCCTGCGGATCAAGCTGAAGTTTATCAAAAAGAACCTCTCCAAGTTGTTTTGGTGAGGCGATATTGAATTTGACACCTGCCTTTTCATAAATTGTTTTTTCGAAAGACCTGATATCAGTTTCAAGTGTTTTCGAAAACTCCACAAGTGCGTCCTGATCGATTTTTACTCCTTCATGTTCAATATCTGCAAGAACATAGATCAGGGGATTCTCAATATCTTCTGCAAGTTTCCAGGCATTGACTGATTTGAGGATGGGTTCGAATACGGTTTTCAACTGAAGGGTTATATCAGCATCTTCTGCTGCATATTCTTTTACCTTCTCGATATCGGCATCCCTCATATTGCCCTGATTTTTACCTTTTTCACCTATCAGTGTGCTTATGCTTACAGGACTGTAATTCAGGTAATTTTCAGACAGCAGATCCATATTATGACGCGAATCAGGGTCAATCAGATAATGAGCGAGCATGGTGTCGAAAAGCTCACCCTGAATATCGATGTCATACCATTTAAGAACCAGAATATCATATTTAATATTTTGTCCGATCTTGGAAATAAGCGGGTTCTCTAAAACAGGTTTAAATTCTGATACAATGGTTTTGCATTCATTCTGCTCTGCAGGTAGCGGAACATACCAGGCTTCGCCTTGTCTCACACTGAATGAAAGCCCAACGAGTTCACAATTGTTGGCATCAAGTCCGGTGGTCTCAGTATCAAAACAGAAGAAGTTATGCTCTTTGAGTAAGTGAATTAGGCTACTTCTTTTCTCTGCATTGTCAACCAATTGATAATTATGATCGGTATTGCTGATGTTTTTGAAACTTAGCGGCATTTGCGGAAGGCTTGATTCTTCTCCTTTGCTTGAATGTGCAGGTTCCTGCACCGCATGATTTCCAAAGAGATCCATTTGTCCGGAACCAGGGCTCGATTTTCCATCAGCAATGCTGAATTCTTCACCAAAAACTCTTTTGCCAAGTGTACGAAACTCCAGTTCTGCGAAAAGCGGTTCAAGTACATCCCGGTTTGGTTCATCCACATGCAAAGCGTCTACATCAAGATCTACCGGTGCATTCAGCATGATGGTAGCCAGTTTTTTTGAGATCAGACCCTGTTCAGCGAAATTTTCAACATTTTCCCTAAGTTTTCCCTTCAGTTCATGACTATTGCTGATAATGTTTTCAATTGATCCGTATTGTTTGATAAGTAGTTTTGCGGTTTTTTCGCCGATTCCAGGAATCCCTGGAATATTATCTACCGCATCGCCCCATAAGCCTAAAATATCAATTACCTGTTCAACACGATCAATTTCCCATTTTTCAAGGATCTCTTTTACACCCTGAATTTCCATATCATTTCCCATTCGGGCAGGTTTGTAAATGAAAATGTTCTCGGAAACGAGTTGTCCGAAATCTTTATCTGGTGTCATGCAAAAGACTGTAAATCCTTCGATCTCTGCTTTTTTGGCTAGAGTGCCAATCAGGTCATCGGCCTCGTAACCATCTGAAAATATTACCGGGATATTAAATCCTTCGATCAGGCGGATGATATATGGAATTGCTGCCGAAAGATCTTCGGGCATTGCCTCACGGTGCGCTTTATAAGCAGTAAAATCAATATGCCTTTCGGTAGGAGCAGCGGTATCAAAAACCACGGCCATATGACTCGGATTTTCTTTCTTGAGAACCTCCAGCAAAGTATTTGTGAACCCCATTATGGCTGACGTATTCAGACCACCGGATGTGAACCTTGGATTTTTACTCAAAGCAAAATGGGCTCTGTAAATCAGGGCAAATGCATCTAAGAGAAATAGTTTTTTCATTATCAGTATTGAATTTTGGGAATATTCCCTCTAAAATTTATCTGGCAATGCAGCCTTCAATATGGTCGTTTACCATCCCTGTAGCCTGCATATGCGCGTAACAAATAGTTGTACCAAAGAATTTGAAGCCCCGTTTTTTCATATCTGCACTGATGCGGTCTGAAAGTTCAGTTCTTGGCTGTATGTCCCTGTGGCTGCTTAGTTTATTTACAATTGGTTTTTTATCCGGTAAAAATCCCCAGATATAATTGGAAAAGGAACCAAATTCTTTCTGAATTCCCAGAAATAATTTGGCATTGCTTATTGCAGCATTAACCTTTAGCCGGTTTCGAATTATTCCCTCATCCTGTAATAAGCGTTCTACATCTTCCTCGCTGAAAGCGGCAACTTTCAGGGCATCAAAATTTGCAAATGCTTTTCGGTAATTTTCACGCTTCCGAAGGATAGTGATCCAGCTAAGACCTGCCTGTGCACTCTCAAGAATTAAAAATTCGAACAAAGTCTGATCATCATAAACTGGTTTGCCCCATTCTTCATCATGATATTTGACGTAAAGAGGGTCGGTGCCACACCAGGCACATCTGACGATATTTTGATCTTGGGTCAAGGTTTAGTTTATTTAAATTAGAAGGCTTCTGTTAATTCAAACAAAATACGATATGGTTCAGGATATAGTGCTGTTAAGTTCTTCCCAATATTCAAGGGCTCTCCGGTAATGAGGAATAACAATTGAACCTCCTACAAGATTTGCAATCATAAAGATCTCATTCATTTCAGTATGGCTTACCCCTTCATCATAGCACTTGCCGAGATGGTATTTGATGCAATCATCGCAGCGTAAAACCATTGAGGCTACCAGACCGAGCATTTCTTTTGTTTTAACATTCAGTGCACCCTCGGCATAAGTTGTGGTATCGAGTGCCATGAAGCGTTTGATATTGGTATCAGCAGTATCCATAATCCGTTCATTCATCCGGGTACGGTAGCTGTTGAATTCATTGATCATTTTTCCCATAATTTTATGCAATTATATTTTGCAGGCTTTTCGGTTTTTAGAGTTCAAGCTCAATAGCCGGATCCCAGAATATTTTTTT
>CAYJAM010000117.1:4175-7205 GCA_964367725.1 uncultured Sphingobacterium sp.
TGATCATAGAAACTAAGCTTGTCCATTTACTCAAAACTAAACTTCAGGTAATTTATATTCTTGTCATTTGCGAGATACTTTTTCTCATAATAGGTTTTGATTGAAAGTATATCATCCGCAAAAGGGGATTTGTAAAGGTCGGCAGTACTAATATGAGTAACAAGACCGAGCTCTTTTATTTTTGTAAGTGTAAAGATATATAAAAGGTCACTATCTGTTTTTAAATGCACCGGCCCTCCCTTTTTGAGAACCTTTTTGTACATATCCAGAAAACGGACTGAGGTCAGGCGCTTTTTCTCCCGGCTTATCTGTGGCTGAGGATCCGGGAAAGTGATCCAAATCTCAGAAACTTCAGTTTCAGCGAAATAATCCAGCAGATTTTCGATCTGAATCCTAAGGAATGCAACATTTGAAATATTTTCTTCAATAGCGGTCTTTGCACCCCTCCAGATGCGGTTTCCTTTATAATCAATTCCAATAAAATTAATTTCAGGAAACAGCCTGGCAAGGTTTACAGTGTATTCACCTTTACCACAACCCAGTTCGAGGACCAAGGGATTATTGTTTTTAAAATGATCTTCAGCCCAGTGGCCTCTTAATACTTTTCCATCTTCAAGCTCTATGACATTTTCAAAGGCTGTGATTTCTGCAAAGCGACGAAGTTTATCCTTACCCATTTCTAATCTAAAATGCCAGTAAAAATAGTTCTATCTTTGCATACTCTATAATAATGGATAAAACATCTAAAATATATATTGCGGGCCATCGTGGAATGGTGGGTTCTGCCATATTCAGAAAACTCGAAAAGGAAGGTTATTCTAATCTTTTAACGCGTACTTCATCTGAACTGGATTTGAGAGACCAGTCGGCAGTAAGAGATTTTTTCCATGGAGAAAAACCGGATTATGTATTTCTTGCGGCGGCAAAAGTTGGAGGAATAATTGCTAATAATACCTTCAGGGCAGATTTCTTGTTTGAGAATCTGTCTATACAAAATAATGTAATCCATCAATCTTATCTGAATGGAGTTAAAAAGTTAATGTTTCTGGGTTCAAGCTGCATATACCCAAAACATGCCCCGCAACCGCTCAGGGAAGAATATTTATTGACCGGATTGCTTGAAACTACAAATGAGCCGTATGCCATAGCAAAAATCGCTGGTATTAAGATGTGTGAAGCTTATCGTTCTCAATATGGATGTAATTTCATATCAGTTATGCCTACCAATTTGTACGGTTTTAACGATAACTATCATCCACAAAATTCACATGTTTTACCAGCTCTGATTCGAAAATTTCATGAGGCAAAGCTAAATTCAACTGATCATGTCACTATTTTAGGAACCGGAAGTCCCAGGCGTGAATTTCTGTTTTCTGACGATCTGGCAAATGCCTGTTATTATCTCATGCAAAATTATGATGAGCCGGGTATGATTAATGTTGGGACAGGTGAGGATATCACTATTAAAGATCTGGCCTTGTTAATTCAAAAGATAATTGGTTTTGATGGTGATTTGGTTTTCGATCCTTCCAGGCCTGACGGTACTCCACGTAAACTTTTAGATGTTTCAAAACTACACAACAAAGGCTGGAAGCATGAGGTTGATCTTGAACAGGGTATCAGGATGGTTTACGATGATTTCAAAAAGAATTACTCATAAAAAAACCTCCCAGGTAAGATTGGGAGGTTCAATTTAATAAGTTTCACTATCCGGTGGAATTCCATAATCATCAATTTCGGGTTCCTGTTTTTTCTTTCGTTTAGTGGTTTTAATCCATTCCGAAAATTTATTAATCAGATCGCTTACAACATCCTTGTTTACTGTTTTTGCAGTATTCTGGGAAAGTAATTCGACCACTGATTTTAGCAGGAATCCTGATTTCGGAAAAATAAATTTATTCATCACTACCGGTAAACCAATTCTGAAAATACTGGTTACCCAGTCCTGCTGCAAACTTCCAGGTTCATTTTTGTTTGGTTTAAACATTGGACTAACCCAATCGTTAACTTTACTGAATAGCATAAGGGGTACCCGAAACCTGCGTGCAATTCTGTCAGTTTCAAATTTCAATTCACCCTCTATCTCAGAACGTACGGTTCTTAAACGAAGAATTTCGGTCCGCAAATCGTCGCTATTTTGAATCCTTGTTCTCATGTTGTTCTTCATTTCTATCCTTGAAAAATTTTTCAATCACTAAATTAATGATCCGTTTCTCCAAATATTTCTCTTTGATTGAATTCAAAATTAGGGCGCCGAGTAAATAAATACCTGCTACGATTAAAAAACCGCCATATGTATTATTTAAAACTTCTGATAGATAAAATCCGAGGGCAAGGCTACCGAATAAACAGGCAAGAACTGTAAGTACCAGAACCAGGCCATCAGTAAGCAAACCGGCAAACAATTGCGATCCCTTATCCACAGCACTGAGCACAGATAGCTCTGTTCGAACATGAATATATTCTTTAATTTTCTCAATGATATTTTGTGGATCAACCTCCTGTTCTTCCATGACTATAGAAAAATTTAAGAATTTTTAACTTTATTATAGGTACGTTCTGCATCATCAGCTGCATTGCTGACGCTTACTTTGGCATGGGTATAATCATCTTCTGCTGATCTTATTTTTGACCGGATATTCTCAACAACTTTTTCTTTGAATTCGGTTAGGTTTTCAATCTCTTCAGCTGCACGATCTTTAATACTATCTCCAAGATTTTTCAGGGAGTCACTTAGTTTATCACGGGTGTCAGATCCTTTTTCAGGTGCGAATAATATTCCTAAAGCTGCTCCTGCGGCCATCCCGGCAAGCAGTGCAAATAAAATTTTCGAGTTATCTTTCATGGTTAATTATTTAATATAAACTAAAAATGCTTGTTTTAAATTCTATCAATAAACTTCTTTAAATTATTCATTTCCACCCGATCTCAGTTTTTCAAGCCTTTCTGTTGCCAGTTTACTTGTTTCATAAATTCGTATGGTGAGCATAAAGTACGATAATAATAACGGCCCGAATACTAGTCCTAATA
>CAYJAM010000118.1:0-7198 GCA_964367725.1 uncultured Sphingobacterium sp.
AAAACCAAACCTTATGAATTATAACTCATTTATCACAAAATCTGTTCAATTGACGCTGCTGATCTGCTTAACTTCAATAGCAGTTATGGCAAATATCCGATTACCAAATATCATCGGATCTCATATGGTTTTACAGCAAAAATCTACAGTTAAGCTTTGGGGCTGGGCCGCACCGGGTGAGAAAATAAGCATCAAAACGAGCTGGGATAATGTTAGCTATCAAACTCAGGCAACAAATGATGCCAAATGGATCACAGAAATCAAAACCCCTGAAGCCGGTGGATCTTATTCAATAACATTACAGGGAAATAATACCATTCAACTTGAAGATGTCTTAATTGGTGAGGTATGGGTATGTGGTGGGCAAAGCAATATGGAATGGTCGGGTACACAAAAATTACCACAAAGCCTTGAAGAAGCCCCCAATGCCAGAAATAATAAAATCAGGTTCTTTTATGTCAGCAAATCAACTTCTGCATTTCCTCAGGATGATCTGGATGGGAAGTGGGTGGTTTGCTCGCCTGAAGAAATGATAAAATTCAGTGCAATTGGTTATTTCTTTGGTAAAAACCTGAATGAGAAAATGAATATACCAATCGGATTGATCAATTCAAACTGGGGTGGCACCCCTGCCGAAACCTGGACTCCGGAATATGTGATCAACAATAATAATATTATTAAAAGGGGTGCTGCTGAGCTGAAATCCCAACCCGGATGGCCACATCAAACTGCATTAGCATATAATGCCATGATCTTTCCATTAAGCAATTACTCGATTGCAGGTGCAATCTGGTATCAGGGCGAAAGCAATGTCAGAACTTATTATGCATACGAAAAATTATTCACCGGAATGATTGATGCATGGCGGCAACAATGGAATAAAAATTTTCCATTCTATTTTGTCCAGATCGCCCCTTTTACCTACGGCTTTAAAAATGTTGGTGCTTTACTCCGGGAAACTCAAACCAGGGCGGCAAGTCACCCCAATACAGGAATGGTAGTAATCACAGACTTAATTCCCGACACAACAAACATACATCCAACACCAAAAAAAGAAGTTGCCAAACGATTATCTGATATGGCTTTGAACAAAACTTACGCATATAATGGCATTAGCTGTGAAAGCCCTGTTTACAGCAGTCATCGGATTGAAAAGGATAAAATTATAGTTCAATTCACAAATGCATCAGACGGTTTGAAATCTACCGGAGATCGTATTACAAGTTTTGAGATTGCGGCAGATGATAAAGTATTTTGGCCAGCCGAAGCAAAAATTGAAGGAAACAACATTGTGGTTTATAACAAGAAAATAAAAAATCCACTTGCAGTTAGATTTGCCTTTAACAATACAGCTATTCCAAATTTGTTTAATAAGGAAGGATTACCAGTCAATTTATTTAGAACAGATAATTGGGAAATGGATACCAGTGCTATTAAAAAGTAACGTATTTTGATTCAAAAGAAAATTTATTAATTTATTAGAAAAATTCCTAAGGTTATATTATGAACAACAAATCCAGCAGAAGAAAATTTATCAGCACAGCGGTCATTCTCACCGCGGGAAGTACAACAATGGCCAAATCGATATCTATGAAAACTAAGGGAAATAAAATTGCACATCAGGTTTATTTCTGGTTAAAAAATCCGGAAGACAGGCAAAAATTAATTGATGGTGTAAATACGCTTAAAAAAATTAAAACAGTTCGGCAAATACATGTAGGTATAGTAGCAGGAACAGAAAAGCGGGATGTTATAGATACCAGTTGGGGTGTATCATTGCTTTTATTCTTTGATGATATTGCCGGGGAGGCTAGTTATCAAACCGATCCTATTCACCTGGATTTTGTAAAAAATTATAGCAATCTATGGACTAAGGTTGTTATTTATGATGCTGAAATGGTTTAAATTCCTTTATACAGCAGATAAATATTAAGCTAAGGATTCTGGATTTCATTGGAAATCTCAGAATACATTAACAAAGGGTAACTAGAAAAAGAGCAAAACAAAAGAGGGGGCAATTGCCCCCTCTTCAATTATATCATACAGCCGGACTGAGGTCCTTTTGTTTTTTCATGTAGAAATACAGACCAAGAAAGGCAATTATTAGTATACCTGGGAAAATCAGCATATTTGATAATGTAGCCTGACCAGCAGCGAGATCTGCTGCATCGCCGGCTAAACCCTGAGAAACAGCGACAATTTTATTTTCCTGAATCCATCCTCCAATGATTGGCTGAAACATAGAAGAAGAAAACATTCCAATACCACCCATAATTGAGAGTCCGAGAGCGCCTGTCTGAGGCAAATTTTCTGCAATAAAGCCGATCATGTTAGGCCAGAAATAACAGATTCCCAGCGCATAAAAAACTGCAGCTACGTACAACATCGTACCATCCATAGTACTCATCATATAAATACCAAGTACACCAAATACAGCAGAGCCTAACAATACCCCAACTGTATTTAGTTGTTTGATTAAAGAGCCTGCAAAATATCTTCCAACAGCCATTAAGCCGGTTACCAGGGCCAGGATAAGCATTGGACTTGCACCAGCCTTTGCAAGGATAGGGCCAACCCATTGTTGCGGACCAAATTCAGATATAGCGGTTAATGCCATACATGCTGCCATAAACAGGTACAATGGGTTTAACATCGCTTTAAAGTTATCCAAAGTTGAATTTTCGACGATTCTCGGCTTCGGGAAGTTTTGTCCGAAGAATAAAACTGCATAGATAATAGTTGGTATCAGAATCACCCAAATTTGTGACTGCCAGCTCATGTTTGAATCAGTCATGAATTTAGAAATCAAAGCACCTAAAACGATACCTCCAGGGAACCACATGTGAAAACGATTCATTTTTTTGCTGAAATCCAAGCCGGAGTATGAATCAGCGATCATTGGGTTACAAGCAGCTTCGGTACAGCCATTACCTAAACCAATTAAAAGGGTAGAAATCAATAATGTGTCATATCCGGTGGCATAGATCGTCAAAATTATACCGATTGCATGGGCTAATAATGCAATTTGCATAATCAATTTCGGGCCAATACTCGAATAAAAAATGCCTCCCAGAATCATCGAAATCGGGAAGCCTAAAAACCACATTTGATTAATGTGACCTAACTGTACCGGGTCTAAATTCAATTCGGTTCCTAGCTGGGTTAAGATTCCCGCCCGTATACTAAACGAAAAGGCCGTGGTAATCAGTGCAAAACAACTCGCCAGAAAGAGGCGATTTGCATTAATAGTTTGACTCATAACAGTTTTAATTTTTAAGGTTTAATATTAGGGTTGATTTCAAAACATTAAATTAAAGTAGATAAAATAATATGAAATTAAAAACCTAAGAATTAAATAATTAACATGAGTTCGACATATCAATATCTAAAAGTCAATATCTAACCACATAGTAGACTTAATGATACTTTATAAGGAAACATAGATTGTAAATCACATAGATTCCCCCTCTGGTCGGTGTTCTCACCGTACCAGGCACGACCATATCATTGGTCGGTGATAACACCAACCACAGGGAAAAAATTACGAAACATGCGATTGTAGGGAACTGAAGAGATCAGGGCTAAGAATCAGGTAGAAACTAAACTTCTGACAAAAAATTACTATACCAATGTCCGGATGCCTTAATAATTCGTTTCTGGGTTTCATAATCAACATGGACGATACCGAAACGGGGACGATATCCTTCTGCCCATTCAAAATTATCTGTGAAGCTCCAAACAAAATATCCTTGAACATTAACCCCCTCTTTTTTTGCTTTTAAGATTTCAGCAATGTTAGATTGCAGATAGCTTAATCTTTTGGGGTCATTCACATTTCCATTTTCAACAATATCAGGGAATGCAGCGCCATTTTCTGTAACATAAATCTTTTTGAATTTATATTTTGAGAATTGATGCAGCATTTCATGCATGGCCTGCGGATAGATTTCCCATGCCATTTCAGTTACTTCGTCAACCCGGTTTTTGGCATTAACCAAAGATGAATTAATATAAGGTGTAAAATAGGAATGCTTTACAACCTCCCGGGTATAATTCTGAATACCTATGAAGTCTGGTTCTGCGTGTAAAGCTATTTCATCACCTGGCTGAATGTACTTTTCAATCCTTCTTAAAAATGGAAGATCCTTAATCGGATAGCCTAAACCATTAAGAGGTTCTACAAAAAGCCTGTTAACCAGGGCATCCACTCTTTGAGCAGCTTTAATATCTTTATCCCTTGTTGTATGCGGATGTACAGCAGAACAGGAAAAGGTTGTTCCAACTTCCAGATCAGTTCTCAGACTTTGAGCGATCCTGATACCCCTTGCCTGTGATAGAGCCGAATGGTGTATAGATGGAATAAAATTATCGACACCCCTTTTTCCCGGTGCATGAATACCTAAAAAGTATCCTGCCCCGGTATAAACCATTGGTTCATTTAAGATCATCCAGTGTTTAACACGATCTCCAAAGTGATTGATACAAAATGCAACATAGTCAGAAAAATAGTCGACGATATCCCTGTTAACCCATCCCATTTTCTTTTGCAAGGCCAGAGGAAGATCCCAGTGATATAAGGTTACCCAGGGCTTAACACCTAATTCTAAACAAAGATCTATCACACGGTCGTAAAAGTCCACACCTTTAGCATTTACCTCACCTGTTCCGGTTGGAAATATTCTGGACCATGAAAATGAAAATCGGAAATTATTGATATGCATTGATCTCATCAAGGCTATATCCCGGGTATATTGATTGTAAAAATCGCAGCTTGTATCGGCAGAATGGCCTTTATAGATCTTGCCCTTTTTTCTTGAAAACTCATCCCAAATAGATAAGCCTTTTCCGTCGGTTTCAACAGCACCTTCTGTTTGAAAGGCAGAGGCTGCAACACCCCAAACAAAATCTTTGTTGAAATCTGTTCTTTTAACCATCAGAAAATTCCAGAAGCTATCTTCTCAAGTTTTTTAAGAAAATTTGTTTTTCCGGATATATGAAAGTCAGATTTCTTAGGCAACTGTTTCATTTTATCAATTCTTGCCTTGCTTTCAATTGCAATAATATCTGTCAAAATAGCATCAGTCATATCCGGATAATTCACTGGGATTACTTCCCCGTTTGAAACCCAATCTACTATTTTTTTCAGATGTTTTTTCTTTAAACTTTTTATTACCGGAACGCCCATCTCTTCTAAAGCTGCAGCATTACACTGCTGTTCATATTGCCCCTTCATTGGTATCACCATCAGTTTCTTCTTCAGAAACATAGCCTCTGCAGGTGTTTCAAACCCTGCACCACAAAATACACCTGTTGACTTCGACATGCTATCGATAAACTCATCATTGTTTATTGGTCTTATCCAAACATTCCCCTTTTTGAGAGACTGTTTATTATGTTTGGAAAATACCTGCCATTCTACATGCTCTATCATGCTCAGGACCTTAATGATTCTTGCATCATCATAAGCGGGCAAGTAAACAGTATAGTGGCCTAAGTCTAAAGACTTTTTCAACCTGACTTCATTTCGGATAACCGGAGTGAATATGTTTTCATCATAGGATTTAAAATGAAAACCATATTGACTTGTGGAAGGTGCATAGGAGCGCAGGATCGCTTTCCCAATCGGATCAAAGTTTCGTGATTTGGGAGCATTTTTGTTTAAAACAGCAGCCTGATGACTGACTGAAATACATGGTTTACCCGAAAAATAACAGGCCCAAGAGGATACAGGCTCAAAATCGCTGATTACCAGATCATATTTATCAACAGGGAGTGATTTTATATCCTTCATCAAACGCCTCAAACGCGATTTTCTATAGGTTTCGGCAATATCAACATTACCCTTCTTACCAAAAATGAAACTTAAGCCATGAAAACGGTATTGAACTTCAAATGGCAGTTCAACATCGGCCTGGATCCCACTAATCATAATGTCAAGGTCATGATCCTTTTTAAGCAAGGGGACAATCTCTCTTGCACGCGTTACATGTCCGTTTCCGGTACCCTGAATTGCATAAAGAATTTTCATGATGATTTTAAGTTGAATTCAGTGAGCATTTGATTGAACAATTGCCTGATATTCATTTCATCTGATTCCTCCTCCTGCAAACTAAGCATGGCCACTCGTTCAGAATCATCAAAACGGAATAATTTCCAGTTTCCATTATGGTACTCAAGAGCAGAAAGATTTTCTATCCAGTCGCCCGAATTCAAATACATAATCTTCCCGTTCTCCTGTTCGATCATACGCATTTCAGGATGATGAATATGCCCGCATACCACATACTGGTAATTATTACTTATTCCAATATCCGCTGCTGTTTGTTCAAAACTATTGATGAACTTAACCGCACTCTTTACGCTGTTCTTCAGTTTTTTGGAAAATGAAAGTTTTCCTTTATTAAATACTTTTTCTGAAATCCAGTTAGCCATACTATTGATCATGATCAATGAATCGTAACCAATAGCCCCAAGCTTAGCCAGCCATTTGGAATGCTGCATGGTTACATCAAAAACATCTCCATGAAAGATCCAGGCTTTTTCATTATTATCCAGCTCGAGAACAATCTTATTAACGATCTGAAATGAGCCCATTTTAAATCCTTCGAACTTCCTCAGCATCTCATCATGATTCCCGGTAACATAATAAACCTTTACACCTTTACTCAACCAGTTCATCAAATGTTTGATCACCTTCATATGTGATTTAGGCCAATAGCTTTTGCTGAATTGCCAGATATCAATAATATCGCCATTCAGAACAACAATTTTAGGCTTGACTGATTTCAGATAATGCAAAAGTTCTTTAGCCCTGCAGCCATATGTACCAAGGTGTACATCCGAAATTACGATGATGTCTATCTGTCTTTTTCCTTTCTTCATTCTAATGTCTAAAAATGGAACTCATTTTAGAAAAGCGAATAAATATGAGATTGAAAATAAGTTCAGACAGGAGTGTGTGGATTTGATTCAATTTTTTCAAATTTTCTACACAAAGGTGTAAAACACTTATTATCTGAATATTAAGGTATTAACAGCAAATTGTTACGTAATCCTGAAGGATATATTTTTGGACGAAATCGTGCTGGAATTTTAGGCATTGGAGTTGTTCATTGCGTAAATTGAGGGATTCCCGACTTCAGAAAAACAAAAAACCCCCATAACTTTACGTTTGGGGGCTTATTTGCGGACCGGACGG
>CAYJAM010000119.1:0-7176 GCA_964367725.1 uncultured Sphingobacterium sp.
AGAAGCTGCAGAGAAAGCTAAAATTGAATTATCAAGTACTGCACAGACAGAGATCAACCTGCCATACATTTCGGCTGGTGATGGTATGCCTAAACACCTTGTTAAGTCATTAACCCGTGCAAAATTCGAACAACTGGCTGATAGCCTGATCAAGCGTACGATAGATCCTTGTAAAAAAGCACTTAAGAACGCTGGTTTAAGCACATCAGATATTGATGAAATCATTTTGGTTGGTGGTTCTACCCGTATTCCTGCGATTCAGGAGGCGGTTAAAGCTTTCTTTGGAAAAGAGCCTTCTAAAGGTGTAAATCCCGATGAGGTTGTTGCAATTGGTGCTGCTATTCAAGGTGGTGTTTTGACCGGAGAGGTTAAAGACGTATTGCTGCTTGACGTAACCCCGCTTTCATTAGGTATTGAAACTATGGGTGGTGTGATGACCAAACTGATCGAAGCAAATACTACTATTCCATCAAAAAAATCTGAGGTATTCTCTACAGCTTCTGATAATCAGCCTTCTGTTGAGATTCATATCCTGCAGGGTGAGCGCCCAATGGCTAATCAGAACAGAACGATCGGACGTTTCCACCTGGATGGTATTCCACCTTCACCACGTGGTATTCCGCAGATTGAGGTAACTTTTGATATTGACGCTAACGGTATCTTACACGTAGCTGCAAAAGATAAAGCAACCAATAAAGAGCAGAAGATCCGTATTGAGGCTTCTTCAGGTTTAACTGATGAAGAGATCAAGAAAATGAAAGATGAGGCAGAAGCAAATGCTGAGTCTGACAAGAAAGCACGCGAAGAAGTTGATAAACTGAACGCTGCAGATGCATTGATCTTCTCAACTGAGAAACAACTCAAAGAATACGGCGATAAATTAGCTGATGATAAAAAAGCACCTATTGAAGAAGGTTTGAAAAAGTTGAAGGATGCGCATGCTGCTAAAGATTTCGCGTCGATTGATACTGCTCAGGCAGAGCTTCAAACTGCATGGAACGCTGCATCAGAAGAGATGTACAAAGCTTCTCAGGAAGCCGGTGCAGGTCAGGATGCTCCTCAGGGTGAGGCTTCAGCTCAGGATGCAGGTGATCATGTCACCGATGTAGACTTTGAAGAAGTAAAAGAAGACGATAAGAAGTAAGATAATTTCTTCTCAAATACAAAGGCTGTTTCCCTAAGGAGGCAGCCTTTTTTAGTATTTAGTATTGAGTATTGAGTATTGAGTATTGAGTATTGAGTATTGAGAATCAAGAGCCAGGAACCAAGACAAGATGTAAATTTATTCGTTACACAACAATTTTAATTCTCAACTCTCCATTCTCAACCCGATAGCTATCGGGTCTCAATTAAATAACAACATTTTCAATTCCCCATCGTTCATTTAAAGTGAAAAACCGCCCGGCATTTTTAATCATCCTCCTGCTTGTAGGTATTCTATTTACTTCTGAATTGTGCTTTGCTCAGCCCGAACCGATACGGCTTAAGACTGAGAAAGTTCAAAATGGGAATTGGGATTATTATATCGCTAATGTTATTGATGCCCGTCCCCCGGGACAGGTATTTGCCAATTTATGGTACAATGATTCAAACGGAAAGATGAAAAGCTATCCTTCAGATATTAGTGGGGGTAATAAGAAAGCCCTTTCTAACTTCCTGATCAATGGATTGCCCCGGAATACCGAAGGAATGCCGCTTACTATCCGCATTCTTGATTGCTTGGTCAGGGAAAACAATGAGGGTACTCATGTTTCAGGCCAGGTGACATTAAAAGTTCAGTTTGAACTGGAAAAAGACTGGGGAACCCAGCCTCTGACCACCTATAGTATGAACCTGAAATATACCCGTTCAATTAATAATCTGGAATATATCGAACCCGCAATTCGAAAGGTTCTTGGAAATAGTTTGAAGTATATACATAACTGGATGAGGAAGGAGTCGGCGACAAATATTTTACTTGCCAAAGGACTAAAGCTTTCATTTCGGAATTATACTGAGCAGGATGCGGATACTGTTTATTATCAGAAATCCAGATCATTGAGCTTTGATGACTTTAAGGCAAAGCCTCCTCAGAATACCAGATTTCAGGCGGCTATCTTTCCTTCTTTCGGTTATGATATGCAGCGTGAATTTAAGGCTGGACTAATCCAGGTTCAGATAATTCTTAAAGTTTATATGATAAGAAGTGCTTCATGGGCATTCCCTATGATAAAGAGTACTTATAGTCTTAATCATGAACAGCGGCATTTCGATCTGGTTAAAATAATTTCGGAACGGTTTAGAGCAAAGCTGCTTTCAGAAAAACTAAATCCTGATAATTATGAGGGTATCATCAACTTTGAATATCTTGAATTCTACCGTGAGATGAACCACTTACAGCAGAGGTATGATCAGGAAACCAATCATGGGATTAACAAGGCCAAGCAGGATGAATGGAACCGCTGGATTGATGCACAGCTTAATGCGAAGCTTATTGCCGGGACGGATTGATTAGGAAATTCCTGAAAAATGATACGGAAATTTTGTAAATTCAATTGGAAGTTATGCTGAATTTTAAATGCTTATCTTTAGTATAAATCGATTCTATGAATAGTTCAAGCCTCTTTTTTCGAAATTTAAGCGTTTTGCTAAGCCTTTTTATTGCTATTGGATCCCTCAGTTTTACTTCGTCCACCACATCATTCACTATTAAGGACGAATATTCCTGCACCCCCTGCGGCCAGTCTTGTGACAAGGAAATTTACTCAGCAAGCGGCCTCTGTTCACATTGTAAAATGCCACTGGTGAAAAAGTCTTCAATAAATTTCAAAACTATTCAACCCTCCGAAATATGCGATTACATCAGCAAAAATCCTAAAGTAATCCTGCTTGATGTTCGTACCAATCTTGAATTTGAAGGGAGGGCAGATCCGAATTTGGGGAGATTGAAGAATGCCATAAACGTGCCAATACAGGAGCTAGAAGAAAAGATTGGGACATTGGCCGCTTATAAAGACAGGGAAATTATTGTTTATTGTTCACTCAGCCGGAGAAGTCCGAGGGCAAGTTATATTCTTACGCAGAATGGTTTTAAAAAAGTGACCAATATGGCTGGGGGTATGAGTATGATGAAGGATAATTCCTGTAAAGTTCAATAAAAAATTATCCCCCTCTGTTTATCAGAAGGGGAGGAAAGATTTTAAGCCCACAAATTACCCGGATATTCACCTTCAGCAACCAGCCTGTCAATACATTCCTGTACAATTGGTTTATCTTCTGCGTAGGTTACCCCAAACCATTGGTTTTGTGTCGGGATAACTTTAAAACTTGCCTGGTGGTTTCTGATTAGCTTTTCAGCAGCAAGTGGTATGAAAAACTCTGCCTTTGGGTTATCAGTATTGGCAAGTGCGAAATCTTTGAAAATACCTGCTGACAATTCGAATATTTTTGGTGTAAAGCCCCAGAAGTTCATTGAAACTCTCGAGTTTGATCTTATTGGGAATTCCCGGCCTTCTTCTTCAAAAACAATGTTTTTGTTGCCGGCCTCATCAGTTTTAAAGTATACTTTGATGCGCTCATGAATTTCGGCCAGGTTGCCATCTGAATCCACTTCGCAAACTCCTCTGGAAACATATCCATGTTCTGAAAGTGTTTTATCGATTTGGAATCCAATCATCGAAAACTGTGTATCAGAAACTCCATTATTCAGGAAGTCGCACATTTTCTGATAAGACTCACGCCCATAAAAATCATCGGCATTAATCACGCAAAAGGGTTCCTTAACAACATCTCTTGCAGCCAAAACAGCATGTGCAGTGCCCCATGGCTTTGAACGCTCAATTTCAATATCAATTCCGAAAGGTTTCAGGTCAAAAGTCTGGAAAACATAGCCTGTTTCTATCTTTCCATTTAATTTAGGTTCAAAAATGTTTTTAAAGTTCTCAGCAAATTCCTCTTTTATGACAAAAATTACTTTACCAAAGCCTGCTTTTATTGCATCATAAATAGAATATTCAATTATAGTCTCTCCATTCGGTCCGAATCCGTCAGTTTGTTTCATACTGCCATATCGGCTTGCCATTCCTGCTGCCAGGATCACTAAAGTAGGTTTCATACTTATATTTGGGTGTAAATTTGATCTTTTATGGTTTAATATTGATTTCTGCAAAGATAAAGGAATTATCTATCCTTAATACCTCATGCGAGGTTTTTTGCCGGTTAGCATTCCGAACAAACCTCTTACAATGGCGGTTCCGATTTGCCGGGTAATCGGAGCATTGATCACCTTCTCAAATGTGCTTTTCTCTGCTCTCGAACTTGGTCTGTTTTCTATTTCCTGCTCCTTTACTTCTTCATCCGCAACCATTTTTTCATTAATACGTTGGGTCAGAATGTCATAGGCACTGATTGGGTCAATCACTTCCTGATACTTCTGGTAAAGTGAACTCGATTGCATCAGGGTGTCACAATCAGCTTCAGACATCGGCCCCATGATTGCTCTTGGCGGACTTAGATGTGTTGCAACCACTTCTGTTGGAATTCCCTTTTCATTCAGCACTGTAATTAATGCCTGACCTGTACCAAGAGAGGTAAGAACCCGGTCTATTTCATAAAATTCGGATCTGGGATAGGTATTTACTGTTTTTTTCAAAGCTTCTACATCATTCGGAGTAAATGCTCTCAGGGCATGCTGCACTCTGTTCCCCAATTGTCCAAGTACAGTATCCGGAACATCCATCGGGCTTTGGGTACAGAAAAACACACCAATACCTTTTGAACGAATCAGTCGGATGATCGTTTCTATTTGCTCAAGGAAGGCTTTTTGTGAATCTTTAAATAGCAGATGTGCCTCGTCAAAAAAGAATACCAGCTTGGGTTTCTCAATATCACCAGCTTCAGGCATTGTATAAAAGATCTCTGCCAGCAGACTTAAGAGAAAGGTTGAAAACAATACCGGCTGATTCTGTACGTCTGAGATGTTTAGAAGACTTATTACTCCTTTCCCATCCACACGACTGAACATATCCTGGATATCAAATGATTTTTCACCGAATATTTGAGCAAGCCCCTGCTGTTCTATGGTCACTATTTTCCTCAGTATTGTACCTGAAGTAGATCCCGAAATACTGCCATAGCTCTCTTTAATCTCGGCAGCTCCCGGTCCGCCGGAAAGGTAAGAGATTACCTTTTTCAGGTCGTCGAGATCAACAAGCTGGAGTTTATTGTCATCGGCATATTTAAAGATAACTGCCATGACCCCCGACTGGGTTTCATTTAAACCCAGAATTTTTGATAATAGAACCGGGCCAAATTCAAGCACACTCGCCCGCATCTGGGCACCCTTCTTTCCGGATAATGAATAGAGCTCGACAGGGAATCCGGATGGACTGTAGTTGATATTCAGTGCTCCTGCCCGTTCTTCAATTTTTGGATTTGTAAATCCCGCCTGATTCAAACCCGAGAGATCACCTTTTACATCCAGCATGAAAACCGGAACTCCTGCATCAGAAAGCTGTTCTGCAATCAGTTGAAGCGTCCGGGTTTTTCCTGTACCGGTTGCACCGGCTATCAGCCCGTGGCGATTCATCATTTTTAATGAAAGATTTACCTCTGCAGCAGCGATGATCTCGCCGTCAAGTATACCGGCTCCTAAATAAATACTTTCCCCATTAGTAGTATATGAGGTTTTTATTTTCTCTGTAAAATCAGAAACTCTATCCATACGATTGAATTAAACAGGTTTGAATAACGAATTGTGTTAAACCCAGACCATTTACTAAAGTAAATTAAAATGTACAATTGGGTATGAGAATTATTTATTCTTTACATATTTCTCAAGCCATCTGTCCATTTCCCATAGCATATGCATTAAGGATTCTTTAGCCTGATAAGCATGCGACTCGGATGGCAAAAGTACCAGACGGGCAGTAGCACCGTGCCCCTTTAAAGCTGTATAAAATCGCTCACTTTGTATTGGGTAAGTTCCTGTATTATTGTCTGCCTGCCCATGAATAAGCAGAATAGGTGTTTTGATCTTATCGGCATAAGAAAAGGGTGACATCCGGTTATAAACTGCAGGTGCCTGCCAGAAAGTACGCTCTTCTGCCTGAAATCCAAAAGGAGTCAGGCTGCGGTTGTAGGCCCCGCTTCGGGCAATTCCGGCTGCAAAAAGATCGGTATGTGCTAAAAGATTGGCTGTCATGAATGCACCATAGGAGTGGCCACCAATTGCAATTCGTTTCCGGTCGGCAACCCCCATACCCACCAGATGATTAATGGCCGCTTCTGCGTTATACCTGATCTGCTCTACAAAAGTATCGTTGGGTTCTGTATTGCTTTCACCTAGAACCGGCATATCAGCATTGTCGAGAACGGCATATCCCCGTGTTACCCAATATACAGGTGAAGCTTTACCAATGATACTGAATTTATAAGCCGAGCCTTTAGTCTGGCCGGCAGCTGCAGCAGTCTTGAATTCTCTTGGATAAGCCCAAATCAGCACAGGAAGAGCCGGATTTCCTGTTTTGAATCCTGCAGGCAGATAAAGTGTTCCTCCTAAAGTAATTCCATCCAGTCTTTTATAACTTATCTGCTGCTTTTTAACACCCTTAAGTTCAGGATATGGATCTGTAAAATTAGTTAAGCGGGTATAGCTTTTATCCTCAAGATTGACCCTGAAATAATTCTGGACAGAATCGCTGGATTCCCGGCTATTGATCATGAATTTTCCATTGTTAAAAAACACCGGCCGCTCGTAATAAGGAGCAGCTGATCGGAATAAGGTGTCCATCAGCTTGGTCTTTATATTAAACTTTTGCAGGAAAGGACGATCTCCTTCGGGTGAAGCACCATCACTGATGGTGAAAATATTGACGTTGTCAGGATCACTGATTCTTTTCAGCGCATTGAACTCAGTAAGAAGCACATTTCTGTTAAACTCATTTTTTTGAGTTAAGATCACTCCGGGGTCAGTATAACCATCCTCAAAATAGCGGTCATAAAGATTAACCCTGAAGTTTACATTGGAAGGTTTAATGAATGATCTTCTCTCAAAACGGGTTTTCCACCAGCGTTCGGTCAGGATAGCTACTTTATCATCACCCCATACAATCGAATTGAAACGGAAATAGCAATCAGCAAGTTTAAGCGGGTATTGGTTAAATGGAGCGGGCTGTGTGTAAACTATATCACGGATGG
>CAYJAM010000120.1:0-7059 GCA_964367725.1 uncultured Sphingobacterium sp.
CGATACTGACATTGCAAAATATGCCCTGAATGCTCTGAATGTGGATGAGCATGGCCTTGATGAAATGGATAATAAGATCCTTCTGACTATTATCGATAAGTTCAAAGGTGGGCCCGTTGGTCTTAAAACCATTGCTACTGCGGTTGGTGAAGAAGAAGGAACTATAGAGGAAGTATATGAGCCTTTTCTTATCCAGGAGGGCTATATCATGCGTACCTCAAGAGGCAGGGAATGTACTGAAGCAGCCTATAAACATTTAGGGCGGATAAAAACTGGAGGCAGCAACACCTTGTTTTGATACGATTATTGATTTATATTTAAGGTAAAATATAAATCAAAATGGATCAGAAAATCATTAATCTTTACGACGAATACACGCATAAGCCCCTGAGCCGCAAGTCATTTATGAACCGCCTGGTAAAGCTTACAGGCAGTGCAGCTATGGCTATGACGGCACTTTCTGTGCTTGAAGTAGGCTATGCAAATGCAGAAACCGTTTCTGAGCAGGATGATGACCTGATACTGGAAGATATTTCTTATCCCGGTGATGATTGTACTATGAAAGGTTATCTCGCGCGCCCTAAAGGCCGCGGAAAATTTGGAAGTGTGGTAGTTCTTCATGAAAATCGTGGCTTAAATCCTCATATAAAAGATATTGCACGACGTGTTGCTAAGGCAGGGTTTATTGCCCTTGCACCGGATGCACTCTCGCCTTTTGGCGGAACACCTGCAAATACAGATGAGGCCCGTGGAATGTTCAGTAAAATTGATGCTTCAAAAAACCTGAATAATTTTCTCAACGCGCTGGACTATCTGAAATCCAGAAAAGAAAGTAATGGTAAAACAGCTTGTGTAGGATTTTGCTGGGGTGGCAGAATGACCAATCTCCTCGCCGTTAATTCAGCATCTCTGAATGCAGCCGTCGCATATTATGGCGGTCAACCCGATGCGGCAGATGTTCCAAAAATAAAAGCAAAATTAATGCTGCACTATGCAGGAATGGATGAACGTGTCAATGCTGGAATTCCTGCTTATGAAGCCGCATTAAAAGCTTCAGGTAAAGATTACCAGCTTTTTATCTATGATGGTGTGCAACATGCCTTCAATAATGATACCGGAGGGGAACGCTATAATGCCGATGCAGCTAAGCTTGCATGGGGAAGAACACTGGAACTTTTCAATAAAACAATCAAATAAAAAAAGGGGCTGATCCGAGTGGACCGCCCCTTTTTTAGGAATATAATTGATATTAGTATAAAGTAAATTCTACTCTTCTGTTATCCTGACGGCCTTTTGCAGTTTTGTTTGTTGCAATTGGCTGACTTTCACCATAACCTATTGCTTCAACACGTGAAGAATTAACTCCCTGACTTACCAGGTAAGACTTCACTGATTCTGCACGGTCTTTAGACAATTTCAGATTTGCTGCATCGCTTCCAACATTATCTGTATGGCCAGCTAATTTAAGACTGAAATCTTTAGATTTTAATAAATCAGCCACTCTGTTAAGAGTTGGATATGAAGTTGAACGTAAAGTTGATTTTGCAAAGTCAAATTCAAGATTACGAATAGCTTCGGCGACAATCCTTCTATCTTCTTCTGTTACTACAACACGAACAGGATTCACTACAGTTGTTGTTGTGGTTACTTTAATTTCACAACCTGCACCATCAACCTGTATTCCAACTGGTGTGTTAGGGCATTTATCAAAGTAATCAGAAACACCGTCCTTATCGCTGTCATTCAGAAAACGCATACGCTCTTTGTTCATTTCTTCCATATGGGCTGCATGCTTAGCTCTGTCGGCATCAAGACTTGCCTGCAATGCTGCATTTCTGGTGATATAATCATCCTGTAATGCTGCAACCGGATTATAGCTTGACAATGGAGTTTTTGATTTGCTTCCTAAATTAAATTCAAGTCCGATATGAGAATATGAGAACTTATCGTTTTGTGGCCCGGCACGATATCCATCAAGATTATCGCCATCAACAAAATTCATAGTATATCCCAAATCCAGATTAATAGCATTGGATATACCAAACTTAATTCCAAGTCCAACTGGCAAATAAGCCTCTTTCACATTCTCACCTGCATTAAACTTGGTTTCGACTCCTGCACTGGTTTTGGTAGTAGGCTTATAACCCATTAAGCCATATCCCGCGGTCATGTATGGTCTGATGACATTTACACGATTCATCCAGTAAATATTTGCAAGAGTTAAATTTGCACTTAAACTAGCTGCATAAGCAACTTTGGTTTCATATGAATCAAACGGACTTACCGGAGGCAATCCATTACCCCAATTCCTGCTATTGTCAGCCTTAAGTTTTCCGGCTAAAAAGTCTGCCTGAATTCCTAATGCCGGTAAAATTTGATTTTTTATTGTAGCACCATATCCGATATCTGCCTTCCAGTTCGTAAAATCATTCATTCCACTGATTACTGTTGGTGCAAGGATACCTGCATTGATACCAAAAGACCATGTATTGAAAGCTGATGAAGGAGCGAATAGTTTAGGACTCTCAGGTTTCTCCTGAGCATTTGCTCCGGAAGTAACAATTAAGCTGAGTGCCAGTGCTGATAGTTTTAGAAAATGTGTTTTCATAATTTATGATTAATTTACTAGCCTTAGTGCAAATGCTATACCATAAAGTCATTAACGTCATTAATAGAACTGTATGCTGATTCTGAACCGGGAAGCACGTATTCTTATTCCTATCTTTGGACTAAATAATGGTCAATAGCTCGAAATATTCAAAGTTCATAAAAAATGAAGCTTATAAACTAGGCTTTCAATTCTGCGGTATCTCTAAAGCCGGATTTCTTGAAGAAGAAGCTCCAAGACTTGAAAACTGGTTAAAAAGTGGCTACCATGGCGAAATGAGCTATATGGAGAACCATTTTGATAAACGTCTGGATCCGCGAAAGCTTGTTGAAGGTGCCCGCTCTGTTATTTCACTTTCTTTGAATTACTTTACTGACCAAAAACAAGAAGATCCCAAAGCGCCCAGAATCAGTAAGTACGCTTATGGAATGGATTATCACTTTGTGATAAAAGATAAGCTAAAATTACTGATGGAAGCTATAAGAGGCACTATTGGTGAAGTAAACGGCAGGGCCTTTGTAGATTCAGCACCAGTACTTGACAAGGTTTGGGCTAAAAAAGCAGGAATTGGCTGGGTTGGAAAAAATAGTAACCTGATCAATAAGAACACCGGCTCATTCTTCTTTCTGGCCGAATTAATTACCGACCTTGATCTGGAATACGATGTAATTCCTACGAAAGATCATTGTGGAACCTGCACCCGCTGCATAGATGCCTGCCCTACTGAAGCAATTGTCGCTCCTTACCTTGTCGATGGAAGCCGATGCATCTCCTATCTGACAATCGAGCTTAAAAATGAATTGCCCGCTGAATTCAGGGGAAAAATGGAAAATTGGATGTTCGGCTGTGATATCTGTCAGGATGTTTGCCCCTGGAATAAATTTTCTGTACTTAATACTGAGCAGAATTTCAGTCCGCACGAAGACCTTCTGGGGCTTAAACAGCAAGAGTGGCATGAACTTACCGAAGAAACTTTTAACAAAGTATTCAAAAACTCTGCAGTTAAAAGAACAAAGTATAGCGGGTTAAAACGGAATATTGATTTTCTGAAACCACTTTAGGGCCTTTTCCAATCAAAAATAAAATGGTCCAAAAGGCAATTCATCACATTTATTCCCCATCCCATCACATTTATTAGCAGGACGGTTTCGGCAACTGTATCATTGTTCCATAATTCAATAAAGGAAATGCTAAAAAATAGATATAAATGAGAAATATAATAAAAAACCCTTCAGATATTAACAGAATAGAATTCTGGGCTGCCACTACTATGGTAGTGTTCTCAATATTCTTTCTTGTTTCAGGAGCTATAAACAATAACTGGGAACCGGGGAAATATGAATTCGATGAGGCTCATCAGCATTATTCATACTTCAACAACTATTTTTTACCAATGTTAAGCAGATATATTAGCTTTTATGCCAGTTATTGCCTGCTTACCTTTGTGATCGTACCTCCCCTAAGCAGAAAAGAAAACATCACGCTGAATATCATATTTACACTGATTATATTTTACCTGATCAGTGTGGTACTTGCCATTAGCGATACCTGGACTCAGGGATATCTTTTCGATAAATATTCGGAAGATGAGCTTTATTCAAAGCTCTTTCAGGAAGCAGCCATCTATTCTTTCTGGCTATTGATGATGTTTGCCTTGTATAATATCATCAAGTTCCTTGCGATCTACCTTCTGGAAAATTCAGATCTGATCCAATCAAAATACAGGGTAATCACCCGTGACGGAATATTTGCATTTATCTTCTGGATGATTGCACTGTTCCTTTTATTAATTGGTCAGAGTGATGCAGATGTGGTCATGATTGTCGGGACATGTTCTCTAGCAGGAATATTTTTATACTGCTATTCGATGTATGCAGTATTACCGGAAATCTACAAGAAATCCAAGCCATTTAAAGCTTATCTGAAGAAAATTTTCCTTTTAGTTTTACTTAGCACGATACCCTTATTCACAATACTTCTGTTTTTGCTTCCTCGCCATGATAGTGAAATAGCTTTTGTTGCTTCATTATTTAATATTGGATTTCAACTTTTATTTACTGCACCCCTGACCTGGTATGTTTACAAACACAGAACCACAGTAGATTATGAAATTAAGGGACTTCAGACTGCCTTGGGTCGTTCAACAGCCGACCTGAACTTCCTTCGCTCCCAAATCAATCCACATTTCCTTTTCAATGTGCTGAATACCCTTTATGGCACCGCACTTCAGGAAAATGCAGAACGAACTTCTGAGGGTATTCAGAAACTTGGTGATATGATGCGCTTTATGCTGAGGGAAAACCTCCAGGAGAAAATTTCTCTGACCAGGGAAATAGAATACCTGAATAATTATATCGGACTTCAAACCTTGCGCACCCAGTCATCACCTGACATTCAAATTCATACCGAAATTGAAGAGCATACAGGCATACTTCAAATCGCTCCTATGCTTCTCATTCCTTTTATTGAGAATGCCTTTAAGCACGGCATAAGCCTGAAGGAGCCCTCAAACATTCGTATCAGTCTGGTGTGTAAAGACAAAACCCTCTATTTCGATATTTCTAACAGTATCCATCCAAAACCTATGAATGATCCGGAAAAGGACAATAATGGTATAGGCCTGAATAATGTTCAGCAAAGACTCAGACTATTATACCCTGGGAAGCATGAATTATCTATCCTGGAGAGTGGAAAAGAGTTTTTTGTTCACCTGACTATTCAACTTGACTAATTTATTTAATCATGAAAATCCTATTATTCATTCTGCTTTTTAGCATGATATTGAATTCTTGTGGTGAAAGTTTATGTTATGAATCAAGCAGAGTTGAAATTGACCAGGAGGAAATCACCATAATGGTTCACTCTGAGGAAAATATTGAACATCCACTAAAAGAAAATAAATGTAATATTATCAAGGAATGGCTAAATCGAAAAAGTATGGGTCAATTTATAAAAAATCATATTTCGTTGGAAGCTGAAATCAGTAGCATCACTGAAAAAACCCTTTTTTATGATAAATTTATACAATGAACGCCATTGCACTTGACGATGAACCACTGGCACTTGAAGTTGTGCGCAGTCATGCTTCGAAAGTTCCCTTTCTGAACCTGAAGGCCGAATTTACCGATGCTTTTAAAGCGATGGAGTATATTCAGAAGGAAAATATTGACCTGATATTCCTGGATATTAAAATGCCCGACATTTCGGGTATTGACTTCCTGAACAGTCTGAATAAAAAGCCTATGGTAATCTTCACAACCGCATATTCTGAGCACGCGGTTACCAGCTTTGAGCTTGACGCAATCGATTACCTACTCAAACCATTCTCCTTGAGCCGCTTTGTAAAGGGATGTAATAAAGCTTATGAACTTTTCCAGCTGAGAAATAAAAGTGGTAGTGCAGATTTCATTTTTCTTAAAACCGGATATGAGCAGGAAAAAGTAAATTTTGATGATATACTTTATCTGGAAGCCGCAGGAAATTATGTCAATTTTGTCCTGAAGAATAAAAGCCTGCTTTCACGAATGACCTTCGCCGAACTTGAAGTGATCCTGCCAAAGAATAAATTTATCAGGGTCCATCGCTCCTACATGGCCGCAGTGGCTGCAATAAACAGAATTGAAAGACATCAGATTCATATAAAAGATATTCAAATCCCTGTAAGTGAATCGTATATGGCAAATCTGAGTAGTTTGGATAAGAGATAAAGCTTTTCTATGATTACAATTATGAAATATCTTTTGCTCTTGCTTCTAACAATATTCGCTGTTGACTGCCATTCACAGCGCCTGCAATTAAAAAAAAGAGCAGCCAACGCATTAAGTGGCTCTGAATTCTCAAAGAGTATCAGGGATAGCTCCTTAAGTCTTGAGAAACGGGAAGAATTTATCTTTAATGAGATCCGATCTGGTAATCTTCCACGCTTTTACAGAAAACTAGCTGTAATCAGGGATACAGCAATGATTATGGGACAATTACAAACGATAAGGTATTATGTTCTGCCTGATTTTCTGGCGATTGGCAGTAACTCCGATTATTTTTATTGCCCAATGCGCCCACAGTTAGCCCAAAAAGTTGCTGACTTTCTGGCTTGCAGCCTTCCTACAAGAAAGATTTCAGACAGGATTTACAATTCTGCTAAAGTCAAAATGATGCCCCAGCCAATCCCTCCTTCAAAAGCCATGATCACAGTTCCTGTATTTGAAAGACATACAAGAATGGTACAGCAGCAAAGAAATCAATCCATTAGAAAATATCCATTGGGAAGCCTGGTGGCAGGAAATAAAAAAGATGTGGTGATCTCTAATATGATATACAATTCCAAAAATCAACTAAGAGTTGCAATTTATGGCTGGCATAAACCTGATGGCAAAGCAATTCAACCCCTGCACAACGGTCATACAACAGATCATGTGGATTACAGCCACGGCATACGCCTGATTCAGAATAAG
>CAYJAM010000121.1:0-6998 GCA_964367725.1 uncultured Sphingobacterium sp.
TTACCATAATTATAGGTCAGAATAGGGGTGGCAATGAATGTCATGACTAAACCCCAGAATACCATAAAAACTCCCAGATTCCCCGATTGGATCAGATAATCCAGATCATTCGGGAAAAGATAAGAATACTTCAATGGCCAGAAATACGAAAAGTAAAATTCGGGTTGATTTAATTTTAACAGAAATGCAGGTAATAAGAATGCAAAGCCCAGTTGAAAAAACATCACAGAAATGGTTCTTATGATGTGATAGCGACTGAATTTATACTTGGCAATAAAGCGCATTCCCATGATTAGAACTGCCAGGGTATAAAAGGCACCGTATAAAAACCATTGATCTGATGCTTTACCTCTCAGCGCCATGCTCAATGGATCCATCGTCCGGATCAGACCTTCAAGATAATATGGAAACCAGTAAAGTATGATATAAAATCCGGTCATTAAAATCGCAATGCCCCAGGCAATAGCACCCCGGCTGCTCAGGGAATTTTGCATGATCCCATCATTTTTGATTCCTGCCTGTGCCTTAAAATAGGGAATTGAATAAAATATACCACCGGAAATGAATAAGCCTGTTATCAGGAAAAAGAATAGCAGGGGATGGGATTTTCCGGCTCCGAATGCGGCAATAATTGAGCTCAGTATTGCGAATGCGGTAAGTGCAGCACCGGCTTTTTGAAAAGGGCTTGCTGCAGCTGGACTGGCGATTGAAAGTGAAATGTCTTTCATTTATCTTAAATGCATATTATTCTTCATTTCTATCCTTTACACTCTGTAAATAGGAATTTGAGATATCATTGTAATGGGCTTTGGAAAATTCAGGGTCGAACCAACCTTTTTTCAGATTTTGAATCACAAAACCGATCGTTTTGCGCTCCCTGATCCAATCTTCTGCAATAATTTGTCTGAATCTGATGCCTATGAAATTAAAACCAGCTATGCTTTCATCTTTGCTGTTGTAATTTGCCCTGAAGGCATGTTTACCATTTGGGTGTTCCCAGTAAAAACTTTTCTGCTGATCGTTGATTTCAGGCAAAACCTGCCCGTATGTTTGATATTCCAGGTCAAAAAATTTAGCTGAATTAAACCAGATCCCACGATTGTAAGCAGATTTATCTTCACAAATAGTTTTTGCCAGTGTTTCTGCCTGCATTTTTCCGGTGTACCATAATTGTTCAATGGCGGGTTCTCCTGGCTTTGGACTACGAAACTGTGCACAATCACCTGCTGCATAAATATCCGGGACGCTGGTCTCAAAGTATTCATTAATGAGAATTCCCTTATCAGTTTCTAGTTCATTTTTTTCAAGGAAGCCGATATTTGGTTTTACGCCAGCTGTGAGACCTACAAACTGACATTCAATTTTTTCTCCAGTGTTTGTGAGTACACCTGTAACATGGTTCTGATCATCTGAAATAATCTCTTTTAGCTGAGTGTTAAACTGAAGATCTATTCCATGTCCGCTTATATGTTTTCCAATCAGTTGAGCTTCTTCCCTGGGTAAGATATTACCCCAATATAAATTCTCTCGTACAAGCATTTTAACCTGAATCTTTCTGCTGTGAAGCATTTCAGCCATTTCAATGCCAATCAATCCTCCGCCAATAATTACTGCGGATGAAATATTTTTGGTATTTCTCTCCATCAGTTCGAGATCCTGGATACTGTAAAGACCCTGAACTCCATTGAGGTTTTCCCCCGGCCATCCAAATTTATTAGGTATTGAACCACTTGCAATGATCAGTTTATCGTAAGCAATTGATTCGCCGTTATCAAAAAGGATTACTTTTTCTTTGGTATTAAAGGTTTTAACAAATGCCCTGATGAGATTTATTCTGTTTTTATTCCAAAACCAGTCTTCATAGGGCTTGGTATGTTCAAATTTCATGTGCCCCATATAGATATACATCAGGGCAGTACGTGAAAAGAAATGTTCGCTTTCTGCAGAGATTACAGTTATCGAAGCCCTGGAATCAAGCTTTCTGATATTCCGTGCACAGGTTATTCCTGTAATACCATTCCCGATGATGACAATATTCATGAATGATTTTGTTAAGCTGGTATCCGTTGTTTTGCCTGATTCTAACCATTATACGAAATAATGTACTATAATGGATTGTAAATATCGATTATTTAGCAGGAAGACGGCTTTTGGAGATAAAATAAATCCAAAATTGACTTTTATTTTAGAATCAGCGGAAATAGAGCAGGTTATAAGTTTGACCTTATTCTGCCTGATTATTTATTTTCAGGTAATTAATCAGACTCTAAAATTGATATTGCGCAAATGATGCATATAACAAAATACAACTCTGCTTTATTGGTATTGAGGCTGAAAAAGTAAATCAATTATTGGATTAGTGCCCAGTTTTGTTAGTCACATTAATTCGTTTAATATCAGCTCCCAAAGCCCTGAGTCTTACATCAATATTTTGGTAACCACGCTCTATCTGTTCGATATTGTATATAATTGATGTTCCCTGTGCAGAAAGAGCTGCGATAAGTAATGAAACACCTGCACGTATGTCTGGAGAGGTCATTTCAATTCCACGAAGCTTTACTTTTTTATCCAGACCAATTACTGTTGCACGGTGAGGGTCACATAAAATGATCTGGGCACCCATGTCGATCAGTTTATCGACAAAGAATAACCGGCTTTCAAACATTTTCTGATGAATCAGGACATTCCCTTTGGCCTGAGTAGCTATTACCAGCATGATACTTAGCAAATCCGGAGTAAATCCCGGCCATGGTGCATCCGCTATTGTCATTATTGAACCATCGATAAAGGTATCCACTTCATAATGTTTCTGGGATGGTATGAAAATATCGTCGCCTTTCAACTCAAATTTAATACCCAGCTTTCTGAATACTTCAGGAATCATACCCAGTTCTTCATAATGGACATTTTTGATTGTGATTTCGGATTCGGTCATAGCCGCCAACCCGATGAAAGACCCGATTTCAATCATGTCCGGTAAGAGCCGGTGTTCCGTCCCTCCCAGTTTTTTGACACCTTCTATCTTGAGCAGGTTGGAGCCAATGCCTGTAATTTTAGCACCCATCCGGTTGAGCATTTTGCATAATTGTTGCAGATATGGCTCGCAGGCTGCATTATAGATCGTTGTTTCACCTTTAGCAAGTACAGCTGCCATAACCACATTGGCGGTTCCGGTAACAGAAGCCTCATCAAGTAGGATATAGGCACCTTTCAGATTGCTGGCATCAACGTTAAAGAAGTTGGTTTTTTTGTCGTAAATGAATTTGGCACCCAATTTTTCAAATCCAAGGAAGTGGGTATCAAGACGCCTTCTTCCAATTTTGTCACCACCCGGTTTTGGAATAGCTGCCTTGCCAAAGCGGGCCAATAGGGGACCAACAATCATTATAGAGCCCCTTAAACTACCGCCCTTTGCCTTGAAGGCCTCCGATTGAAAAAAGTCAAGATTGATCTTTGATGCTTCGAAAGTATAAGTATCCTGATTGATGCGTTCAACTTTTACTCCGAGATCGGAAACCAATTCGATGAGTTTATTTACATCTTTTATATCCGGAATATTGCTGATTGTAATTTTTTCTTCTGTTAAGAGTACGGCAGAAATGATTTGTAATGCCTCATTTTTTGCTCCCTGAGGTATAATTTCTCCTTTTAAAGGTTTACCACCAACAATTTCAAATGCATTCATCTTTTCGGGAAAGGGTTTTAATGGATTAATATAATGCGAAAAAGCTAATTTACAAAAATCAGCTTTCCTTGCTTAATTAAAATATTATAGAATTGGTTAATTTATTTTACCCGAGAGAAATATTATTCTCCAATATTCTATTCATGTTATTATGAATAGAATATAAGGCAATTTATTCGATGAATCAGAACCAGAATATTTCTTTTCAGAATTAATATCTTTTTCCACCGGGGTTATTACTCCTCTGCCGGTTGGAACCTGAATTGTTTCTGTTACTGCTGTTCTGCCGTCCTTTATTCTGGTTCGTATTTCTTTGTCTGCCGGCACTTGGAGCTTGTCTCACTTCCACACGCTGCAGGTTTACATTTTCTTCTAATTGCAAAGCGCCATTAGACATTTCACGTAAATCTTTGATAATAGTTTCATCAGCAACGCTATCCTTATTCCAGGTAACATAGGCCATTTTCATAAAATTGGCAATGGATTGGACCATAGCCTGTTTACGTTCAGGATCTTCAATATTCTTAGCCCGGCTTATCATGAGCTCTACTGTTTTGCCATAATGTTTATATTTTATCCTTTGCTGGGGATAAGACAATGGAGCCGGTTTAAAACGAATCGCATCTTCAGATGGTTTCGGGTATGGAGAATCCACATCGATTTTAAAATCGGAAATAATGTGCAAATGATCCCATAATTTATGTTTGAAATCAGCAACATCACGTAAGTGAGGATTTAAAAACCCCATAAGATCTATCACTACCTGGGCATAGCGATTACGCTCGTCTTTAGTTGGAAGATCAACAATATATTTAACCATATTCTGGACATTACGTCCATATTCGGCAAGAATTAACTTTTTCCTGGTGGTATTATAATCAAATGTCATTGTAATTAGCTGTTGGCGCGGAGTTAAATATGCGGTTTTTAAGCTCTAAATCGCGTTTTTGATTTTATTTTATAATTTTCAATTTAGCAAATTTTAGCAATAATTGCTTCTGTCCCAAATCTTTAAAAAATATAGTCGCTTTGACGTCAGGTTTATTGCCTTCCAAATGAATTACTTTACCAAAACCGAAGCGTTCATGTTCCACTTCCATACCCATCTGTAAACCTGAAGTATCCGATGGAGCGAATCCCTCGCTGGGCACATGTGCTTTAGGAAGTATAGAGCTTGTCTTTGGGATGGATGAAGGTTTGGGTTTGCTAAAAGTCTCTTTTTGTTGCCATGCCGACCTTTCATCATCAAAAAATGAATTCCCTGAATTTTTCGTCTGTGGTTTAAAGTCGAGTTCGAGATATCGCGCATCAATCTCTTCAATAAATCTGCTGGGTTCACAGCTGGTCAATGTTCCCCAACGATAGCGTGATGTTGCATAGGAGAGCGTTAGTTTTTTTCCTGCTCTGGTTATTGCGACATAAAAAAGTCTGCGTTCCTCTTCCAGATCGGTACGTGAACTTAAGGACATCTGAGAGGGGAAGAGGTTCTCTTCCAGGCCAACTACAAAGACATTGTCGAACTCGAGTCCTTTTGCCGAATGGATGGTCATTAAAGATACGGTATCAGCATCAGGGTTCTTGTCATTATCATCATTGGTTAGCAGGGCAATATCCTGCATAAATATATCCAGACCTTTTTCATCAATATCTTCACGTTCACTAAATTCTTTTATTCCGTTCAGCAGTTCCTGAATATTTTCATATCTGCTTAAGCCTTCAACGGATTTATCCGAATATAGATCTTTAAGCAGGGTGGAGTGCTGAGCAATATGCAGGGCCGTATCATATGCCGAATGCGTTTTTGTCATCACCTGAAAACTTTGAATAAGGGAAGCAAAATTTGCTACTGACGCTGAACTTCTTGAATCCAGGTATACAGGGGCATCGCAAATGATTTCCCACATGGTCAGATTATGCTGATCAGCTGCAATCATGATTCGTTCAATCGTAGTGTCTCCAATCCCACGACGCGGATAATTGATCACCCGTTTGAGGGCCTCTTCATCATTGGGATTGAAGGTAAGCCTGAAGTAAGCGATAAGATCTTTTATCTCTTTACGCTGATAGAATGAGAGGCCTCCATAAATTTTATAAGGAACGTTAAGTTTTCTGAGAGCTTCTTCCATCGCCCTTGATTGAGCATTTGTACGATACAGGATGGCAAAATCATGATATTTTGATCCTTTTTGGGCCTGTTCCTGTACAATGGCTTCAGCTACAATTTTACCCTCTTCATTATCACTAAATGCCCTTGAAACCTTGATTTTATCTCCTTCTTCATTTTCTGAGAAGACTGATTTCTTGAGTTGATTTTTATTATTGGCAATTATACTATTTGCAACACTGACAATGTTTTGTGTAGAGCGGTAGTTTTGCTCAAGCTTAAAAACTTTCAGATCAGGATAATCTTTTTCAAAATTGAGTATGTTTTGAATATTTGCTCCCCGGAATGCATAAATACTCTGGGCATCATCTCCAACAACACAGATATTTTCATTGTTTGCAGCAAGTTTCTTTACGATCAGGTATTGAGAAAAATTAGTGTCCTGATACTCATCAACCATTAAATATTTAAATTTATTCTGGTACTTATATAATACCTCAGGATGCTCCCGCAATAGCACATTTGTCTTAAATAGAAGATCATCGAAGTCCATTGCACCAGCTTTAAAACAGCGCTGAGCATATATTTGATAGATCTCGCCTAAATTACCACGACCTGTTGAAAAGTCTTCAGCCTGGATATTTTCGTTGCTGAGATATTCGGCAGGAGAAATAAGATTGTTTTTTGAGGATGATATGCGGTTGTAGACGAAATTGGCATTATATAGTTTATCATCTAATTGTTTTTCCTTGAGAATAGTTCTAATTAGACTCTTGCTATCATCAGTATCGTAGATTGTGAAATTGGAGGGGTAACCAATTTTTATAGCTTCAACACGGAGAAGTTTGGCAAAAACCGAGTGAAAAGTGCCCATCCAGATATTTTTTGCTTCCGCACCGACCACTTTCATGATCCGTTCACGCATTTCTTTAGCGGCCTTATTGGTAAAGGTCAGTACCAGAATATTGAAGGGGTCAACTCCTTTCCTGATAAGATGAGCCACACGGTATGTTATTACCCGTGTTTTCCCGGATCCCGCACCGGCAACAATCATCACTGGTCCTTCTATCTGTTCAACTGCCGCACGCTGAGAAGGATTTAGTCCGTCTAAATAATTCAAAATTTATTACTGTTTTTGCCTGATAAATTAAGACATATATTTGAGATTAGTGCCTGGTTTTTGATACAAATAGATAAATATACAATTCA
>CAYJAM010000122.1:0-6847 GCA_964367725.1 uncultured Sphingobacterium sp.
AGCTTGAATATCCAAACCACAACCAAACAGGATTCAGCTTATGCAGAGCTAAACAATACCTTTGGATCATACCAGACTATGAAAAATACGATCAATGCCGGTACCGGACTGATCAATAATAAATTCAGTTTCGATGGCCGCTTATCCAGAATCAAGTCGGATGGGTATATAGACCGTGGTTCATCCATGCTCAAGTCTTATTTCTTAAGTGGGGCATATTATGGAAAAAAGGATCTGCTTCGTATCAATGTTTTTTCAGGATCTGAAAAAACCTACCAGGCATGGAACGGAGTTCCCGAAAACCTTTTAAAAACGAACAGGACCTTTAATGGCTTCACATATGATGACCAGACCGATAATTATACCCAGGATCATTATCAATTTCTATATTCTCATACCTTTTCTGATAAATTCTCAGCAAACACGGCCCTGCATTATACCTATGGAAGAGGTTATTACGAAGAGTTTAAGGAAGACCAGAAGCTTGAAAATTATGGCATCAATCCGCAAATAGTTGGAGGAAGCGCCATTTCCAGAAGTGATTTGATCAGGCGCCGCTGGCTGGACAACAATTTTTATGGCCTAACTTACTCACTAAATTATAATCCTTCAAAAGAGCTTATTTTTACTTTAGGCGGAGCCTATAATGAATATGATGGTGATCATTTCGGTGAGGTGATTCGCGGTCAGTTTATTCCAATTGCTAATTCTATTTCGCCTTACTACAAGGGGAATGGTTTTAAAACCGATTTCAATACCTATGCTAAGGCCGATTTGGAACTTGGGAAACTAAAGTTATTTGCTGATCTGCAGTACAGAAGCGTTAGTTACCAGGTAAATGGAACCGATAAAAACAGGATGGCTCTGAATCAGGATGATCAGCTGAACTTTTTCAATCCGAAATTTGGACTGAGTTATGCTATCACCTCCCGTAATAATTTATACGCCTCAATTGCGGTTGCCAATAAAGAACCAAACCGTGATGATTATATTAATTCAACACCAGCTAACCGTCCGTCTTCAGAAAATTTGCTGGATCTTGAGGCCGGATACCGCCTTGGAGGAAACAGATTTACTGCCGGCATTAACGCTTATGCGATGATGTATAATGACCAGTTGGTTCTTACCGGAAAGGTGAATGATGTAGGTGAATACATTCGTCAAAATGTTGCAGAAAGCTCTCGTTACGGCATTGAGGCTGATGCCAGGGTACAGATCAACAATAAATTATCATGGGCATTAACTGCATCCATAAGTGATAATAAGATCAAAAACTTTACAGAATATGCTGATGATTACGATAACGGGGGTCAAATTGTCAATAATTACAACAATACCGACCTCGCATTTTCTCCAAATTTTATCGGATCGGGGGAACTGAGTTTTCAAGCTTTCAAGAAAACTGAAATTGCTTTGCTAAGTAAATATGTAAGTAAACAATACCTTGATAATACATCCAATTCGCAAAGAAGCCTGGATGCATTTTTTGTAAATGATCTGCGTTTAAGGTATAATACTTCGTTTAAAGGAGTAAAAAATATCGGACTGACCCTGCTGGTCAATAATGTATTCTCTGAACTTTACGAAGCGAATGGATACACTTTCAGTTATTTGTACGGTGGTGCATTTACAACCGAAAATTATTTTTACCCGCAGGCACCACGTAATTTTTTACTTTCATTAGGTTTGAAATTTTAATAACAAAGGCTGACAGGGTTTTGAACCCTGTCAGCCTTATACTACAATTATGAAAAAATACATCTCCAAATTCCATTACCTGACTCAGGATCTTCCTCAGCGAAGCCATGTCGAACAAACGGCAATTGCCTGTAAAGCAGGGGCTAACTGGATACAGTATCGATGTTTGACCAAGACTGATCCTGAACTTATTGATGAACTGCATCAGGTAGCTTCGATCTGCGATGACTGGGGTGCCACCCTGATCCTTACAGATCATTATCATCTGCTGGATCAGGTTGATGCTCAGGGAGTCCACCTCGAGGATATGCAGGCAGATTTTAGTAAGATCCGAGAAATTATCAGTGATGAGAAGACCCTGGGAGCATCCGCCAATACATTTGAGGATATTCATCGCATCTTTTTATCAGGCGTGGTGGATTATATTGGATGCGGACCATTCTCGCTAACTAAAACGAAGCCAAATGATTATCCTTTGCTGGGAATAAATGGCTATGCTGAACGAATAGCGAAAATGAAAGATACTGGTATTGAGATACCCGTTTTAGCTGTTGGAGGAATTAAAATTGATGATACGGACCCTCTTCTCAAAACCGGAATTCATGGAATTGCCGTTTCAGCAGCTGTGAATCTGGCTGATGAACCTTCCGAGGCAATTAAGAACTTCTATAAAAAGATCTATTAAGTTTGACCAAGGAATAAAGAGCAAGGATTAAGGTATCATCCCAAAAACATACAATTCAACAAGGAATCTCAATCCTGGCTGGATTTGTCTTGAATCCTGGCTCTTGGTTCAATCTTTGCTCATTGTTCTTTGTTCTTTATTTCAAAAAATATCTAAGTTTGATGTATGTCATCTCATCATATTGTTCGCGAAAAGCAGGAACCGGCATTGCTGATTCTGAGCCTTGAAGGTTTTGAATACGAAAACCTCGGACAAATACTTGAATGGAGCCCTACAGTAATCGTACAGCAGGATATTTATGAACTAGCCGACTCCCTTGCCTTTAAAATTGATGCTGTAATTACCCCTGATCCCCATTTCAATGCTCAGGAAAACACAAAATTGATCATTACAGATACCGATCCGGTTGAAGATGCTTTTAAATTCCTGCTTGGCGAACAATACAGCGCTGTTAATGTTATAGCCGCTGAATTTGTATTAAAAGATTATGCCCTCTTTGTCGATGATATTGATATCGTGGTCTTTATAGGTAATAAAAAAATATTCCCCGTGAGATCCGGATTTAGCAAATGGCAGCCCTCAGGTGAACAGATACAAATTCTCCACGAAGTTCATAATCTTCATACCAGCGGATTAAGAAGACTGGAAGATCATCTATTTGAAACCGAAAAGGATGGTTTTTATTCACTTACTTTTGAGCAGCCATTTAGTTTTATAGCAGAATCAATTTAAGATGAGAATCAAAAAAGCGACCCTTAAGGACATTCCGGTGATCTCTGAGCTTGCAGAAAAAATCTGGTGGCCTTCCTATAGAAATATCATTTCTGACGAACAGATCAGCTTTATGCTTAAGGATATGTATTCTGAAGAAAGTCTAAAAGAACAGATGGACTCGGGTATTGAATTCATCCTGGCTGAAAGGGAAAATATAGCTGTGGCCTTTGCAGGATTCTCACTCACTGATCCAGATGAAGGAGTTTTTAAACTGCATAAACTGTATGTTCTTCCTTCTGAACAAGGCAGTGGTACTGGCAAAAATCTAATCGGACATGTTTCAGATTTTGCCAGAGAACGGGGTGGAAAGATCCTTGAGTTAAATGTGAACAGGGGCAATCCAGCATCGGAATTTTACAAAAAGGCCGGATTTGATATCTACCGGACTGTAGACATCAATTACCACAATTTTGTATTGAACGACTATGTGATGAGGAAAAACCTCTGAATCCCCAAAATTAAGGTCTGCCGCTTAATTTCGGGATCCTTTTTGGTGTATCTGTTCCGGCAACAATGCTTCTGGCACTCAATGCAATCGCTTTAATTGTTGAATGAATATTTGCTACCTCCAGTGTTTCAAATTCATCATTCACAGTGTGATAGAACTTATCCGTATCAATCTGGTCTGTTGATATAGTATGCGCCGGAACTCCCAGAGCTGCCAGTGTAGCATTATCACTGCGATAAAATAAATTCTGTGTTGGATAAGGATCAGGATGAAACTTAAAATCGGTTCCGGTGAGATTTTTCTGTAGAATCTCACCAAAATCAGACCTTTCATAGCCTGTAATAAAGGCTGCATTTTTTCCGAATTTGGATTCCTTACCAATCATTTCGATGTTGAACATGGCAACAACATCATCCGGATTTAAGAGTGAAGAGAAATGACGGGCACCAAAACCCCCAACTTCTTCTGCTGTGAAAGCAACGAATATCAGAGTCCTTTCATTATTGTTCAGTTTCTTGTAGTATTTAGCAAGTGATATCACTGCGGTAGTTCCGGATGCATCATCATCCGCACCGTTAGCAATGGCATCGCCATCAACTTCCTTAACTATACCCAAATGATCATAATGTGCTGAAATTAAAACCAGTTCTTTTGCTTTAGATCTGCCCGGTAGTATCCCCGCTACGTTAAACAATGGAAGTTCTTCAATCTTATTACTGAAACTAACCTTGTATGAAGCAGCATCTGATTCGCCAAGTATGAATAGCGCAGCTGCAGTTTGATTTTGCTTTTCAACTATACGACCCCGGCTACTATTATCCTTAAGTCGTTTAAACATCTGAGCATGCTGATTATCAACCAGTACCAGAACCGGTGATTTCATCGCTGTTATTTCCCTGTATTTCTGAATGAACTGATCTCCGGCAGCAATAAATATCACTTTATTCCCGGAACTTTGATCAAAACCCATTGACGGCAGATCTGAGATTAACAGCACATTTTGCTGATCAATTGATTTTCCATTTACCGTAGCCTGAATAGTCTCAGGCTTGATTCTCTTTACAGTAAAATCCTGTCTGAAATCATTATCTCCTTCCAGCGGTTTAAGACCAATCTGCTTAAATTCATTTTCTATAAATTTTGCAGCCTTGTCTATACCTGGTGTAAAAGTACCCCTGCCTTCCATTTCATCAGAAGAAAGGGTTTTTATCAATCTGGCCACATCAGCCTCTTTAATGATCTTTTCCGGTTTCTGAGCTGCACATGCTGTCAGAAATAAAATGGCAATAAGGCCTGATAGTTGTTTTTTCATATTTATTAATTCAACAATGGAAAAAAATCCACGCTTTAGTATTGTTAATTTCTAGTTAATTTTTGATGATAGCCAATGATTTCTAAAATCGATTTGTTTCCGGCTGCTGTTTCTAATTTCTACCAGTTCAAGAATTTCACTTTCTTTAAGATTTACTGTTGAATTTTTCACATGCCCCTTACTCTCAAATACAATTGGGATACTTTGACCAGGTTTATATTTTTCGAGAATATCATTCAACTTAACTGAATCGGACAGTTTTTGATCCCCGACTTTCAAAATATAATCTCCAGTCTCAATTCCTGCATCATAAGCTGCTGTTCCTTTCAGAGTTGCGGAAGAAACCCGGTACTTGCCATCTGCAGGATTAACATTTAACCTGAGGTTTCCGATACTTGCCTTACCGGGATTAGCTTTTCGAAGTTCCAATCCGGCATTTGCCAAAAGCTTTACATAATCATTCTTATCAATGCCGTTGATATACCTGCGGAAAAAATCTTCCGCAAAAGCCTCATTTGTCAAATTGGCGAGTACCTTTTGCAGATCCGGGATAGTGTATGGAATTTCAGGCTTACCATGGCTTTTCCAGACCGCCTGCATGTAATTGTCGAGTGTTAAATTGAATTCTGAACGCAGGCGCAAATCGAGCCCCAGGGCTATAAATGCGCCGTATGTATAATAAGAAGTGAAAGTATTTGCGTAATTATTCCTGTCGACAGAAACCCCTGCATCTACAAAAACTGCCCTGCGACTCATTTGAGTTGCAGAGAAACTCGCAGCACCGGGTGAATTGAGTACACCATTCAAAATACCAGCAAGTACACCATGATAGTCCTTTTCAGACAAAAAACCTGCCCTCTTTAATATCAGATTCCCATAATATTGTGTAAAGCCCTCTGCAAACCATAACTCACTGCTCATATTGGCATGAGAGAAATTAAATGGTTCCAAAGTCTTCGGACGAATCCGTTCAACATTCCAGGCATGGAAGAATTCGTGCGAAAAAGTGCTCAGAAGATCCGCTTCATTTCCGGCGATTCCCGCTTGTGTATCAGTGATTATGGTTGAATTTCTATGTTCCATTCCATCTCCTGCATTTCCGGTATTCACATCCTGTAAAAAAGTATAAACCCCATGATCAAATTTTGGTAGTTCCCCAAAGACAGCCTTAGCTTCCTTTACCATTCGCTCAACCATTTTTGAATAACCGGATACAACTTCCCTATTATCAGGTGCATGTGAACTCAATCGAATGGTCTGTTCTGTATTATCAGTATTCCGATCCTTCCAGCTTATTAAATGGTGATCGGAAAGTTCCACCGGACTATCCATAAAATAGTTCAGATCAGGTGCAGTAAAAGAATCCGAATTTTCTGTGGATTTTAACTGTGTGGCTACTTTCCAGCTATATCTGTTCAGATCATTGAACTTGATTTGGATAGACCTGTCTTTCAATGCTGGAATCCACATAAAGGTTGCAGGCATATTCAGGTGGGCATGTGTTTCATCAATTGCCATATATGTACCATCAACCCAATTTCCAAAAATTGTATATGTTATTTTAATTGTTCCATCATGCTTGTCCACCTGGTAAACATCTCCTTCGGTCTGCCTTACTTCCAGAACACTCCCACTTCCATTGAATGCCTTAACCTCGTAAATATTTTTACCGAATTCATGAGTTGCATATCTTCCGGGTGATGAGCGGCTCATACGAAAGGTCAAAGTGCCATCCGGAAGATTGGAAGCCAGCAATTCTACCTCAGCTTCATGATGAACCGCATTTGGAAATGAAATTTTATATTGAACTGGCTCCTGGGCTGACAAAGTCAGTGCATTCAAGAATAACAGGAACAGAAGTAATGTCCGCATCGAATAATAATTGGTCGCCGTGAAGTTATAAAAAATAGTATTGCAATAACAAAAACTG
>CAYJAM010000123.1:0-6795 GCA_964367725.1 uncultured Sphingobacterium sp.
ATAATTGCTTTTTTACACCAGTTAACCCGGAACCTTTTGCCACTATCCTGTCATATACTTTTTCGAGAAGACGGGGTACTGTTGTAAATCCATGTGGTTTAACCTCAACAAGGTCAGCGGCAATGGTATCCATACTCTGGGCATAATACACCGATACCCCTAAGTAGAAGTACATATAAAGCACCATGCGCTCAAAAATGTGTGACAGTGGAAGAAAACTAAGTGCTTTTTTAAAACCCGGAGGATACATAACCGAAGAGGCAATCACATTACTTACCAGATTGCTATGCGTTAGCATTACCCCTTTTGGTGTTCCGGTTGTCCCGGAAGTATAAATTAATGTCAGCAAGTCATCCGGAAGTATCCTTTCACGGTATATCTGTAGATTTACAGGTTCAGCACGCTCTCCAATTTCAATCAATTCCTGCCAGTGAGGTACTCCTTCAATATTATCAAAACTAAATATCTTAAAATCGAGCCCCTCCGTTTTTCTGACATTGTTCAGTTTTTCATACAGTGCCGATTCAGAGACGAATACTATTTTTACATCTGCATCTCTTAATATAAACTTGATATCGTTTTCGGCCAGTGTTGGATACATAGGTACCTGGGTTGCCCCGATCTGCATGATTGCAAAATCACAAATATTCCATTCAGGACGGTTAGCTGACATAATTGCAACTTTGTTATCCTTTATTATCCCAGATGCAATTAATCCCTGACTTACTGAATTTACCTGTGCAACAAATTTTTCTGTAGAATATTTATTCCAAATACCATTCTGCTTTGCCGCCACCATATCATCTTTCCGGTGCTTTTCAAGCGAATGCTCTAAAAGATCAAAAACACGTGTAATTTCTGCCATAAATCAATTCTTTAAAACTGTAATTTAGCAAAATAGCTAAAAATAAATAAGGTCTGCTTAAGAAATAAATTCTTCTAATATAAAAGATGTGTGCTTCAATTAATTGGTTAAATGAAAGATTAAATTTTCTGACATAATTGAACTTCTGTCAGAAAAACTCTGCTGTGGCACTGTATTTGAAAACCTCAGTCTTTAAATATTTATGATTATGAAAAAGCTATTTCTACTATGTTTAACTGCAGGATTTATTTTTCTTGCTAATTCAAACTCACAAGCACAGACTTATGAGAACGCCATTGGAGTAAGACTAGGATCTTACAATGGATTAAACTACAAAACATTTTTAAACTCAAACAAGGCGCTGGACCTTAATTTATCATTCAGAAACAATGATGATCTGAAGAGATTTCTGTTAACCGGACTTTACGAAGTTCATAATCCTATTGAAGGTGCCCCAGGTCTGTTATGGTATTATGGCGGCGGTGGTAGTATCGGGTCTTATAAAAGAAGGGATTTCGAAGGTGACCTTTGGCTAAGTGCTGATGGTGTGCTGGGACTGGATTATAAGATCGAAGGAGCTCCATTAAACCTTGCCATCGATTGGAGACCGCGTTTCGAATTAACTCCAAATACGGATTTTCGTACCGGAGATGTGGGTCTTGCAATAAGACTTACCTTTTAAATAAAAATAGGCTGCTTCGTATGAGGCAGCCTCTTTGTTTGTTATCTGTTATCTGTTACCTGTTGTCAGATAAAATCTGTTACCATTCCGACGCAGGAGAAACGTCATTGCCCACTCTCAACTCTCAATTCTCAATTCTCAACCACCTCTTCCTCACAGAAATCTGTGATTCAGTAAGATTTGTCATAGAAGCAATTCTAAATCTATGATTTGGGTTTCTGACAAGTGTGGTTTCAACCTGCCTGATCAGTCCGTCACGGTTGATGGATATCATTACTTTTTCTCCTGGTCTTTTACCGGATATAAACTTCTCAACTTCTGATAATCGGGGATCCGAAACATTATTTATACGATATCCATCGATAGAAAGTATCTCATCGTTTACATTTAAACCGGCAATCCATGCCGGGCTCTGCCGGCTAACATTCGTCACGATGATCTTACCATCTTTCAATGCTGTTACTGCTCCCAAATACGCGTCATTACCCTTAGCCGCATCATCAATAAGCGTAAATCCTGCATAGGCGAAATATTTATTGTAATCTATAGTCTTTACACCATTAACATAATCATTGTATACATCATCAAATGATTTTCCCGATATTTTTTCAAGCATTGTTTTAAACTCGGCATCAGTATATCCCCTGCCCTTCTTAGTATAATACTCATCGTACATGGCCTTCATCACTTCATCCAATCCGGCTCTTGTCTGAGTAGAATGAATAGTCTCAAGGTCCATTATCAAGGCGATCAGGGCTCCCTTACTATAATACGAAATTGTGGAATTAGCAGAGTTCTCATTGGGGCGATATTGTTTGATCCAGGCATCAAAACTAGCATCGCTAACAGCCTCAACCCGATTTCCAGGTTGATTTTCAACCGAACTAATCGAACTTGCCAAATTCATAAGGTAACGATCAGGGCTTTGTAATCCAGCCCTTTTGGTATAGATATCCTGATAATAAGCAGTAAAACCTTCAGCAATCCAGAGATTCCTGGTGTAATTCTCCTGTTCATAATTAAAAGGTCCTAGGGCTATCGGACGCAAACGCTTAACGTTCCAGATATGAAAATACTCATGAGAAACAAGTGCCAGGAACCTTAAAAGGCCTGCCTCTGTATTGTATGAATTTCGGCTGGCCCCTAAAACAGTTGAATTGAGGTGTTCAAGCCCGCCACCCCCGGAATTAAAATTATGAACAATAAACACATAACGCTTGTTCGGATTAATTCCAAAAGTCTTTGTTTGTTCTGTAACGATCTTTGCTATATCTCGCTTCAGGATCTCCTTGTCATAGTTTCCTCCACCATACATGGCAAGCTCATGCTGTACTCCCTCTGCTTCAAATTCAAAAACATCCTGATTCCCAACTTCAATGGGTGAATCATAAAGTACATCGAAATCTGGAGCGTGAAAAGTGTTAGGCTTTGAACTAAGCTTTTCCAGACCGGTTGATATTTTAGACCATGATTTATGGGGATTGATTGTGATCTCGGAAGCTGCATTCAGCTGACCATCAGGGTACATAAAAATTCCTGTTGGAGATAAAAAAGCATGCGATTCATCTACAAAACTTGTCCTTACAGATATTTCGAATGAATATACCCTGTAAGTCACTTTTACTATTCCGGAGTTTGCTGTATTAATCCTCCAGGTATTTTTGCTTATTTTTTCAAAAGAAAGTTCTTTAGCACCTGAACCATAGGCTTTAAAACCCTCCACATTTTTTGAAAATTCCCTGATCAGATAAGACCCTGGAGTCCAAACCGGCATTTTCAGATCGATATGTGCAGCCTTAACTCCAGAAATATTCATTATTACCTCTGCGTAATGAGCCTGAGGTTCTGTAAAAGAAACCTCATAAGCAATTTTATTTTGGGCAAGAACTGAGCTGGACATAAAGGCAATAAAAATTAAAGAGACAAAATATTTCATTTTCCTGTAAAAAATTGTTTAATCGCAAAAGTAAGTTTTCGATTTAATTTAAATCGATGTGGCTGTTAATGTTCGGTAAAATAGTTGCTACATCCAACTAATTACAAAGTATAAAAATAGATTTGTGTCAATATTATGCTTGAACCACTAGCTAATCCATTTATCGCTGTCTCTAAAAAATACCTGAGTGCCCTTTCTAAAATGGTTGCTCAGTTATCTATAGACAGGTATCATTATGTACTGATCCTAATAGATTCTAATGATGAAAACCTAACCCAAAAAGCATTAGCTGAAATTTTACATATCGACAAATCCTATATGGTCACTATTTTGGATTATCTGGAAGAAAGGGGATATGTGATGCGGGAGAAAAACCCTCAAGACCGCAGGGAACAATTGATCAGATTAACCGAAAAGGCTCAAAGTTGTATTCCAATTATCAGACAGGCAATAAAAGAGCTTAATGAAATGGCCTTTCATAATATCTGTGAATCTAACAAACAAATATTTAACGAGGTATTAACAACTATTCAATATAATTTAATTGATATCACACCTGATTTAGAGGAAAAAACACATTCAATTTTAAAAAACTATAATTAATTACATGAAAATATCATGATTTCGTTTAAACCCTAAGGGGATATAATTATCAAAACATGATAGCTCGCCCGGACAAGCTGTTCGGACAGGCTTCATCACCATTAATAAAAATCAAAAAAGAAACAGATGAATCCGACATCATTCAAGGTCCCATCTGACAAAAGAGAACAATAAAAACAAACAGATGAATCCGACATGATTAAAATAAACATTAAGCACACAGGGCAATGTTTATTTTAATCATCAAAGGTTCCATCTGACAAAAGAGAACAATAAAAACAAACAGATGAAAACTAAATATATCGTTTACACAATTCTTGTGATCCTGCTGGCAGTATTTGTAGCTTATCGAATGAATAAAAATAAAGCTCAAAAAGCAGGGGCAGGTGCAGGACGTGGATCTGGAGGACCAGGCTCTGTACTAACCGTAAACGGTATGGTTACTAAGGCAGAGAGTTTTTCAAATTCACTTGCTATTGCAGGAACAATTGAAGCGAACGAACAGGTTGATATTCGAAGTGAAGTGTCAGGTCTTGTTACTGAGATCCTGTTTAACGAAGGCAGCTCCGTTTCCAAAGGAAAGGTTTTATTAAAGATCAATGATCTTGAGCTGCAGGCTCAGCTTTCACAAGCTTTAACTAAACAAAAATTAGCGCAGGAAACAGAATATCGTGCAGGTAAGCTGCTTGAAAAAGAGGCGATCAGTAAAGAAGAATATGATGTTGCACTCTCAGAATTACGATCATTGCAATCGCAAACACAACTTATCCGTGCACAACTGTCTAAAACACTGATCCGTGCACCATTCAGTGGCAAAATTGGATTAAGAACAATCTCTGCAGGAGAATATATCACACCGTCAAGTAATATTGCCCGATTAGTTAGTACCAACCCTGTAAAGATTTTATTTTCCATTCCTGAGAAGTATGCAGGTACAATTAAAATGAATACACAAATCTCATTTACAGTTGCGGGCTCTAACACACCCTACTCAGGTACAGTTTATGCTATTGAACCAGGGATAGACATGTCCACAAGAACGCTGCAACTTAAGGCTAAAGCTTCAAACAATAATGGTAAACTGCTTCCCGGGTCTTTTGCTAAGATTGACTTGCCTTTGAGTAATGTAAATGACGCTATTTTAGTACCAACTGAATCAATAATTCCTGTGCTTCAGGGCAAAAAAGTCTATATCAGCTCGAATGGCAAAGCAAAAGAAGTTTTGGTTGAAACAGGTACCAGAACTGAAAAATCGGTTTTGATTCTGTCAGGATTGAATATTGGAGATACTGTTTTAACGAGCGGTATCATGTCATTAAAAAATGATATACCTGTAAAGGTTAAGGTTATAAACTAATACAAGACAAAACGGAAATGTTACCCTTAAAATAAAATCAGAAAATAATCTCATGAGTTTATCTACCACCAGCATAAAAAGGCCAGTACTTGCAATCGTGATGAACCTGCTTTTGGTTCTTTTTGGCGTTATTGGTTTTCATTTTTTAGGAGTCAGGGAGTTCCCTTCCATTGACCCGCCAATAGTTTCTGTCCGGACAAGTTATCCCGGAGCCAACTCTGATATCATTGAATCACAAATTACTGAACCTCTTGAAAAAGCTTTGAATAGCATAGAGGGTATCAAGAATATGTCCTCTTCAAGTAATCAGGGTACAAGTAATATCAATATTGAATTTAATCTTGACAAAGAGCTCGAAGAAGCTGCTAATGATGTCAGAGACAAAGTTTCGCAGGCAGTAAGATCACTCCCTAAAGATATCGACGGACTTCCGGTAGTTTCAAAAGCTGATGCGAATTCGGAAGCAATCATATCAATGACGCTCCAAAGTGATCAGCGAAATCAACTGGAATTAAGTGATTATGCAGAGAATGTTATCTCTCAACGGCTTCAGACAATCCCGGGAGTAAGTGGTATACAAATTTGGGGACAGAAGCGCTTTGCTATGCGTATTTGGCTTGACCCTGCCAAACTTGCCGCATATCGTCTTACTGCACTGGATGTTAAAAATGCACTTGACCGTGAAAATGTTGAATTGCCTTCAGGTAAAATAACCGGTAATGCCACCGAATTATCTGTAAAAACACTCGGTAATCTGACCAATGAAGAAGAATTTAATAATCTGATCATACAAAATTCCGGAGACAACATAGTTCGCATGAGGGATATCGGTACTGCAGTTTTGGGGCCAGAAAATGAGGAAACAATGCTTCGTTCATCCGGCACACCGATGATTGGAATGGGCCTCATTCCACAGCCAGGTTCCAATTACCTGGAAATCTCCAATGAATTCTATAAGCGGTATGAGCAAATCAAAAAAGATCTTCCTGAAGATTTCAGGACTGATATTGGTATGGATTCAACAATATTCATAAAACGCTCAGTAACTGAGGTAGCAGAAACAATATTAATTTCTCTGATTCTGGTAATTCTGATCATATTTCTTTTCTTCCGGGACTGGAGTATCGCATTCAGACCATTGATCGATATACCTGTATCACTAATTTCTACCTTCTTCATTATGTACCTGTTTGGATTTTCCATCAATGTACTTACTCTGCTGGCAGTTGTACTGGCTACCGGTTTGGTTGTGGATGATGGAATTGTTGTTACAGAAAACATCTTTAAAAAACTTGAAGAAGGATACAGTCCGATTGAAGCTGCCATTAAGGGCTCAAATGAAATCTTTTTTG
>CAYJAM010000124.1:0-6776 GCA_964367725.1 uncultured Sphingobacterium sp.
ATTTATCGTAATAATCAAATGAATTATGTTTGATTAATATCTTTGAGCACATTTTTTAATTGAACCCAGCATAAGTCTTGATTCCTGGCTCTTGATACTTGATTCTCAATACCCAATACTCAATACTCAGGACTTAAGCACCCTCTGTATCTCATCCAGCTTCATCAATGCCTCTACCGGAGTGAGTGTATTTACTTCAAGATTATTCAGCATATCCCTGATCTTAACCAGTACCGGATCATCAATCGAGAACATTTGTAGCTGGTAAGCTTGTTTCTGAACTTTTTTGAGGCTGTCTTTGATATCCTCACCTCCTGTCCGCTCCTGTTCAAGCCTTTTCAATATCTCGTTTGCCCGGCTGACGAGCTTTGCAGGCATTCCTGCCATCTTCGCCACATGAATTCCAAAACTATGCTCACTGCCACCCGGTACGAGTTTACGCAGGAAAATAACCTTGTTCCCTAACTCTTTAACAGACACATTGAAATTCTTTATTCTGCTAAATGAGTTGGTCAGTTCATTTAATTCATGATAATGCGTCGCAAAAAGCGTCTTTGCTTTCGCCGTAGGATGGTTATGAAGATACTCTGCAATTGACCAGGCAATCGAAATACCATCATATGTACTGGTACCTCTGCCAATCTCATCCATCAGAATAAGGCTTCGGGGTGATAAATTATTCAGGATACTGGCAGTTTCATTCATTTCGACCATGAATGTTGACTCACCGGTAGTGAGATTATCTGAAGCCCCTACCCTAGTATAAATCTTATCCACAAGACCGATCTGCGCCTCTTTAGCTGGGACAAAACAACCCATTTGTGCCATCAGTACAATCAGACCGGTTTGTCTCAATAAGGCCGATTTACCCGACATATTCGGTCCGGTAATAATTATGATTTGTTGAGTATCACTATCAAGGAAAACATCATTGGTAATATATTCTTCACCAGGAGGAAGGTTTTTTTCAATAACCGGATGTCTGCCCCCTTTAATATCGATCACCATGCTTTCATCGATCACAGGCTTGACATAATAATTCTTGATCGCCAGGTTGGCAAAATTAAGCAATACATCCAACTGGGCCACTAATTGAGCATTTAATTGAATGGGTTTAATAAATTCGGATAAGGCAAAGGTTAATTCATTATACAGACGGGTTTCCAGAACATGAATTTTTTCTTCAGCACCCAGGATCTGCTCTTCATATTCTTTTAGCTCCGGGGTAATATATCGCTCAGCATTCACCAGGGTTTGCTTTCTCAGCCATTCGGCAGGAACCTTATCCTTGTGTGTATGAGTTACCTCCAGATAATAACCAAAAACATTATTAAAGGCAACTTTGAGGGATGGAATACCGGTAATTTCAGCTTCACGCTTTTGGATTTCAAGCAGGTAACCCTTTCCTCCGAATGCGATCTTCCTCAAACGATCGAGTTCCTCATCAACCCCATCGGCTATAACAGAGCCTTTCGCCAGCATCACCGGCGAATCGGGATTCAGCTCCCGCTCAATTTTATCCCTGATCAGAACACAGGGATTGAACTGCTCGGCAATCATTTTTAAAGGAAAACTTTCAGATTCCTGACAAAGTTCCTTAATATTGGAAATAGCATAAAGTGCTCTTTTCAGCTGCAATACTTCACTGGGGTTTGCCTTTTGAAGACCAATTTTAGAGATCAGCCTTTCGAGATCCCCTATTTGTTTCAATTCATGCAGTAATTTTTCACGGAGTTCATCCTGTCCGACAAGGAATTCAACCACATCCAGACGCTCCTGAATTGGTTTTAGCTCCTTCAATGGCATAATGATCCATCGACGAAGCAAACGTGCTCCCATCGGCGAGCAGGTCTTGTCGAGCACATCTACCAGGCTGACTGCATTCTCATTTGCAGAGCCTATCAGTTCAAGATTCCTAATCGTAAACCGATCCAGCCACATGTATTTGTCTTCCTCTATCCTTGAAACAGAAGAAATATGCTGAAGGTTACGATGCTCGGTCTCGTTGAGATAATGCAGGGCTACACCTGCAGCAGTGATAGCAAGCGGATATTTCTCAATACCAAAACCCTTCAACGACTTGACATCAAAATGTTTAAGCAGAAACTCAGCAGCATAATCACCACTATAGGCCCAGTCGTCGAGATGATAGGTATAAAACCGGTCACCAAAAGTCTCCGTAAAATCGCGTTGCCTGCTTTTTTGAAAAATTACCTCACTCGGTTTAAAACTCTGAAGCAACTTGTCTATATAATCGGCATTACCCTGGGCAACCAGGAATTCACCAGTTGAAATATCGATAAAGGCTATTCCAAAAGAATTCTTTTCAAAATACAGGGAAGCCAGATAATTATTGGTGTTTTGCTGAATGATATTATCGCTGTATGATACCCCGGGAGTTATCAGCTCAGTTACACCTCTTTTAACAATGGTCTTTGTTGTCTTAGGATCCTCCAGCTGATCACAAATTGCCACTCGCTGACCTGCTCTGACCAATTTTGGCAAATAGGTCTCAAGTGAGTGATGTGGAAAACCAGCCAGCTCAGTATTGGTACCCGAACCATTTCCGCGTTTGGTTAACACAATCCCTAATATTCCGGATGCTTTTATTGCATCCTGCCCAAAAGTTTCATAAAAATCACCCACACGAAACAATAATAATGCACCGGGATATTTCGCCTTGATGGCATTATACTGGAGCATTAAAGGTGTTTCCTTCTGTTCGTTCTTTTTAGACAAGTTCTTATAATTAATCAGGCCATAAAGTTAATGGATTGCGCAAGTTTTAGAAGATTTGTGGAAAACTGTCTTAAGGTGGGAAAATCCGCAAACTGTTTTTGTTACATCACTGTAATAAATATTCAATTTACAAGTCCAATAGTAGGTTCACTATCAATTTTACGAACTATTTTTTAATTTGTCGCGTGCTATCATACCCCATTAATTTATACAAAAAAGCTTATTCCGGACTAAGTAAAGAAAGCTGGTACCTTTCTTTTGTGATGCTGGTTAACCGTAGTGGCACTATGGTTGTGCCTTTCCTTACCATTTATTGCACCCAGAAACTAAATTTCAGTATTGTTGAAGCAGGATTGATCATGGCCATCTTCGGACTGGGATCAGTTTTTGGTGCATTTTTCGGTGGAAAGTTTACAGATAAAATTGGTTTCTATTACCTTCAGATTGGGGCACTATTGAGCGGCGGACTGATGTTCTTAATGATCAGCTTTCTTGAAACATTTTGGAGCCTCGGAATAGGGACATTCATTTTGAGCATGTGTAATGAGAGCTTCAGACCTGCCAACGCAACAGCAATAGCATATTACAGTAATGAGAAGACTAGAACACGTTCCAACTCATTAAACAGGCTTGCTGTTAATCTAGGCTGGTCATTTGGAGGAGCTTTAGGTGGCTTTCTGGCATCAGTAGATTACCATTTATTATTCTATGTGGATGGGTTTTCAAATATCCTTGCTGCAATATTACTTATCAAATTATTACCGGCAGTAAAAAACTCAAATTCTAAGGAAACTGAAACTCATGAAATTCAGGTGCAATCTCCCTATAAGGATAAACTTTATCTGTCATTTATTATATTGACCATTTTATTTTCATCCTGTTTTTTTCAATTGTTTACCCTGCAGCCGGTATTTTTCAAAACGGAATGGAAATTAAGTGAACAGTTTATCGGAGGATTAATGGCTATGAACGGTCTGATCATTGTTTTCACCGAAATGCTTCTGGTAAACAATCTTGAGGGTAAAAGATCTCCACTGTATTTCACTGGTATCGGAGTGGTGATAGCCGCATTTAGCTATTCTATATTAATATTTTTCCCGGCTGCAATCTGGCTTGCAGTCCTATCCATTATTTTGGTCACCTTAGGTGAAATGATTGCTATGCCCTTCATGAATACCTTTTGGATGAGCCGTTCCAATGATAGAAACCGGGGTGAATATGCAGCACTGTATACTATTGCCTGGTCCGTTGCGCAAATAATTGGTCCGATCTACGGATCATTTCTGATCGAATACGGGGGTTATAAACTATTCTGGTATTTTATTTTTGGCATTTGTTTACTAACGGCCGGAGGATATTTCTACCTGAATAATTTAAACAGAAAAAGAGAATTTAAAAATGTGATGAATATCGCTTCTTCTTAATTAATAGAAACTCTATAACTTGTTCTGCTTCTGTAAACCTCTCCGGGTCTTAGAATAGTAGATGGGAATTCCGGAATATTGACTGCATTTGTATGGTGCTGGGTCTCAAAACAGAGTCCGCTGTATGCTGAATAGTTTTCTCCACCCTTAACCCCTGTATTATTTAAATGTTTACCTGTATAAAATTGAACAGTTGGTTCATCGGTAAATACCTCAAGCCTTATTCCACTACTTTCTGAGTAAGCCATTGCCGCCTTCCCCCATTCTCCATACTCTTTGTCAAGAATGAAAGACTGATCATAACCATTTTCAGGATCCCAAACCCTGCTAATCTTTTTTACAGTTCTAAAATCATAGAAAGTACCCTCTACAGCAAGGATCTCTCCGTTAGGTACCAGATCACTATGCTGTCCAAGGTAAAACGAAGCAGGAATTTCTGCGAAATGATCTTCAATCGTTCCTGAACCGTTCAGGTTAAAGTAACCATGATGAGTTAAATTTACTGGACTGGCTTTGTCGGTTCTGGCCTCTGTTTGCATGAGCAGTTCATTATTCTCATTAAGCTCAAAAGCTATCTGCACGCTTAAATTCCCTGGGAAACCTTCCTCTCCATCCTTACTAAGATAACTTAGAACAAGTCGCGCATGAGGAACTTCTGAACTACTTTCAAGCTTCCAGACTTTTCTGTCGAAACCTTCATAACCGCCATGAAGCTGATGTGGGGGGTGGTTTGAACTAAGCGGATAAAATTCAGAATCCAATTCAAACATAGAATTACTGATCCTGTTGGCATACCTCCCCACAATTGCACCCAGATAAGAATTAGATTCAAGATAAGACTGATCAGTATAGTGCTTCATTTGATCGAATCCTAATACAATATCTCTGGGTTTCCCTGACCTATCGGGAACAATAAATGATTGGATGATTGCTCCAAGATTACTGATACTTACTTCAACACCATTACTGTTTTTCAAAGTGAAAAGATACACATCCTCATTTTGGTGCTGAAATAGTACTGGAGACTGGACTAATAACATATCTGATTCTAAAATCGATAAAATGCATGGGCATTCCAAATGATGAAATTAAGCCAAAATCTTTAATAATTTTGAAAAATAAAGAAGCTTCCAATCAAAGAGGCTATTTTTGGAAGATATGCGCAAATTAAAAACACAAGAACTTGGACGTGTGGGTATTGAGGACTTTAAAAAACAGGAAAAATTACCCATCACTGTGATATTAGACAATGTTCGCAGCATGCACAATATTGGTTCAATTTTTCGCACTTCTGATGGATTTGCCATTGAAAAAATATACTTATGCGGGATTACCGCTCAGCCACCTCATCGTGAAATCGAAAAAACAGCACTTGGAGCGACTCAATCCATCGAATGGGTCTACTCAGCAGATATCAGTGAAGTAATTCTGGAATTAAAAGCAGCACAGTACAGAATTATAGCTATTGAACAGGCGCATAACAGTTTAATGCTCAATGATTTCGAGCCTAAAACTTCAGAAAAATATGCCCTGATCTTTGGGAATGAAGTAAATGGAGTCAGTGATGAAGCAATGAAACTAATCGATACCTGCATAGAAATTCCACAATTTGGAACCAAACATTCCTTTAATATTGTAGTTTCAGCAGGTATAGTGTTATGGGACTTTTTTGCCAAACTAAAACTTAAGTCCTAAGTATTCTCTGGCCAATAAATTAAAATGAAAATAGAAACGATCCAAATTCAAGATATCGATCAGCTAAATCAGTTGCAGCCTGGCGACTGGGATGACATCAGACCCTATTTTTATTATTATACATCCTCCAGCTTCTGCAATCCAATAAAGATCAGTGATGGAGGTAAAGTTGTTGCTGTCGGAACTATAATAAAACATCAGGATACTGCATGGCTGGCGCATTTAATTGTGCATACTGAGTACAGGAATCAGGGCTTGGGTAAAATGCTTACAAACGCCCTTGTTGATCGTGCAGATCCAAAGATCTTTAAAACAATCTATCTTGATGCAACTGATATGGGATACCCGGTCTATAAGAAAGTTGGATTTGAAATTGAAATGGACTACATGCACCTGGATGGTAATCTTCTCAATTTAAACCTGAAAAATCCGGCCAGCGTTATTCCATTTGAGGAAAAATACAGAACCGAAGTAATGGAACTGGACAAAATTACCTCCGGTGAAAACAGAGAAGTTATCTTCAGGGATCATCTTAAATCGTCGCTTCTTTACGTGCTGGAAGGCAAAGTCAGAGGTGCTTACTTTCCGGGTTTTTTCGACCGTTATATTATGGCCGATCTGCCCGAAGCCGGCACAGAACTGATGAAATTGCGGATGAGAGTAAAGAATACAACAAAACTCCCTGTTAAAAACCAGTCTGGTATCGATTTTCTGTTGGATAATAATTACATAGAGGTCAGAAGGTCCAAAAGAATGATCCTGGGTTTAAAACGTGAATGGAAAGCAGAGAATAATTTCAACAGGATTAGTGGAGGACTAGGCTAGTAATTGAGAGTGGAGAGTGGAGAATTGAGAATATGGAAGGCGTATTTCCTTCCCTATTCCTTATTCCCTATTTCCCATTCCCTATTTCCCATT
>CAYJAM010000125.1:0-6746 GCA_964367725.1 uncultured Sphingobacterium sp.
TTTATTCAGCACTTTATCGCCCCATTTTTAAAGCTATTAAGAAGCTCTTTATTTTTCGTATTATTTAACTCAGCCTTCTTTTTTCATGAGGTGGTATTTCGCCTTAATGCATGATTTTCTTAAGACCCAATACTGCATCCCTAAAGGAATTATTGTGGCTTGTAATAAAAGCAAATTCGCATCGCTTCTGTTCCAAAACCTTCATAAAAGACTTAGACTAAATTCTGCAAATATCTATGTTATAAAGCAACATTATTTTTAACGATCAGATCCCATTTTAAAATGGACTTAGTGTAAAAAACTCCTCCCCTACCCGATGGGGGTTTTGGAAACTGGCTTTCTTTTTATGTTTTTTAAATAAGGATAAAGGAAGATCGTACCCAGCACAATTATTGCTCCTGCATAAAATCCAGGAGTCATTTGTTCCTTCTTTCCAAAGAACATAAAGGCCAGAATAATGCCATAAACAGGCTCCAGATTTGTGATAAGGGCAACCCTGAATGCAGATAATTCTTTCATGACAGCCACCCCTGCAACGTAGGCAAGCGAGGTACAAACAGTCCCAAGTATCAATAAAAAGAACAGATCAGAAGGATTGAGGCTCACAGGAGCCTTCAGGCCTTCTGAAATTAATAAATAGAGAGAAACCCACACCCATGCTCCAATGAGCTCATAGAAGCTAATAATAGGTGCAGGACGATTTTGGATTTGTTTGGAATTTATGATTGAAAAAATGCTCGCACATAATGCACTTAATAAACCACTGATTATACCAACTGAATACCGTGATTCAAACTTGAAAATCATATAGATTCCCGAGATGATCATCAAGCCGGTGAAAATTTCGAGGGCAGATATTTTTTGTCTTTTTAACAGGGGTTCTAAAATTGCAGTGAACAGGGTTAGGGAGGAAAGACTAACCAAAGCAACCGAAACAGTGGACAGTTTGATTGATTGAAAGAACAGAATCCAATGCGCCGCTACAATTGCTCCGGTAAAGAATAATTTCAAAAAGGTTTCTTTGGATACACGTATCGATATTTTCTTAAAATGGAAATAACCGTACAAACTAATAAAGGCTATCAAAACCCTGTACCAAACGAGGTGTGCGGCTTCGATGGAGATCAAAGCGCCCAGGATTCCTGTAAATCCCCATACAAAGACTGTGATGTGAAGAATGATCAGATTTTTACTGATTTCAGGTTTTTGAGAAGGCATGATGGCTTATTTTGGTGCTTTCATCAATAAATAGATGCCCAGAATTCCAAAAACTATATTGGGGATTAAAACGGCAATTAAAGGTGGTAATCCTCCTTTTAAGGCAAACATGCTTGAGAATCTGATGAACAGGATATAGGTGAAGCTTAAAAATATTCCTATACCCAGTGGAAGGCCAACTCCACCACGTACCTTTCTTGATGAAAGTGAAACGCCCATTAAGGTTAGAACAAATGCCGACAGGGGGTATACAAAACGCTGGTATTTTTCAAGTTTTAAATCTGCCATCACCCCGGTGCCGCGTATTTCTTCCTTCTTAATGCGATCATTTAACTCGCCCATATTCATTGCCTGATAAATATTATCATATATTTCGAAGTCTTTCGGGCGCATATCCAGTGTGGTATCCATTTGTAAACCTGAAGACATAGACTCCTTCAAGCCATCAATTTTCCGGATGGAATAGTTTTCAATTTTCCATTTTGTTTTCACTGAATCCCAGCTTATCCTGTCAGCAACGAGCTTTTCTTTCAGATCCATCCCTGAAAATTTTTCCAGTGTGAATTTATAACCGGTTTTTAAATTATTATCGAAATTTTCAATATATACCAGCGTGTTTTTATCAATCTGCATATGGGTATACATCTTGGAGTTATCTGATTTCGGATTCACATATACATTCTCAAAATCAATCTTCAGACGGTTGGTTTCAGGAATGATGAAAAGGTTAAAGATTAGTGTAACTAAGAAAATAACTGTAGAGGAGATCAGGTAAGGCCATAAAAATCGTTTAAAACTGACCCCGCTGCTCAGTATCGGAACAATTTCTGTTTGATCGGCCATTTTAGCCGTAAAGAAAATAACAGCTATGAAATTGATTAAGGGAGATAGAAAATTGAGATAAAATGGGATAAAACCGACATAATAACTGAAAATAATCTCCTTTATTGGTGCCTGATGCCTTAAAAAGTCATCAAGTTTTTCGGATACATCGAAAATTACAATAATCACAGTGAAAATGGTCAGGGTAAAGGCAAATGTCCCCAGATATTTCTTTATGATGTACCAGTCGATTATTCCAATCATATTCTAATTCTATAAGCGTTGCGCTAATTGAACGACCATCTTGTTTTTCCAATCGTAAAAATCACCGGCTATAATTTTCTCTCTGGCCTCATTCACCAGCCATAAATAAAAATGCAGATTATGCAGGGTTGCGATCTGAGCACCAAGTATCTCTTTTGAATGAGCCAGATGTCTAAGATACGCCTTTGAATAATTTCTGTCTGCAAAAAGATCACTATCTTCTTCCAATGGAGAGAAATCGTTCTTCCAGCGTTCATTTCGGATATTAATAATGCCATTTTTAGTGAATAACATCCCGTTTCTTGCATTTCGTGTTGGCATTACACAGTCGAACATATCAATTCCCAATGCGATATTTTCGAGGATATTTATAGGGGTACCTACGCCCATAAGATAGCGTGGCTTCTCTTTTGGAAGTATATCAGTAACAATATCGGTCATTTCATACATTTCTTCAGCCGGTTCTCCAACTGAGAGTCCACCGATGGCGTTTCCCTCCCTTTCAAAAGAAGCTATAACTTCTGCAGATTGCTTTCTTAGATCTTTGTAAACCGATCCCTGAACTATTGGAAACAGGGTTTGATCAAATCCATAAAGTGGTTGAGTGGTATCAAAACGTTCGCAGCAGCGCTTCAGCCAGCGATGAGTCATTTCCATTGAACGACGGGCATAGCCGTATTCGCAGGGATAGGGTGTACATTCATCAAAGGCCATGATAATATCAGCACCAATAACCCTCTGGGTATCCATTACCGATTCGGGTGTAAAAAGATGTTTTGAGCCATCAATATGCGATCTGAAGGTCACACCTTCTTCCTTGATTTTCCGTACTCCCGACAGAGAATAGACCTGATAACCGCCGCTATCAGTCAGTAGTGGTTTATTCCATCCATTAAATTTATGCAATCCGCCAACGAGGCTGAGTGTTTCCAGACCCGGTCTGAGATATAAATGGTAGGTGTTGCCAAGAATGATCTGAGCCTTAATATCTTCTGAAAGTTCATGCTGATGCACGGCCTTAACTGAACCTGCAGTCCCCACGGGCATAAAAATGGGCGTTTTGATGATGCCATGGTCTGTACTTATTTCACCTGCCCTTGCTTTCGAAAATTTATCTGTAGCCTCTAATTTAAATTTCATTCTTTGCAAAATATCAGCCGCAAAAATAGCAAATTATAAACTCTAGCCGGGAAGAGCCTGAAATATGCCCGGGTTATTTCTTTTATTTTGCAAACTATAGCAATTGTTGGCTGAAAAATTAGAAATTTACCCCCTGTTTAAAGCTCATACTAAGGCGTGGATTATTTAGTTATTTCGATTTCAATTTCCCTACTGATTTGTTTGGTTCTGCAGTTATATTATACACTTGCAATTCATAGAAAATTAGCTGTTTATAAGGGTTATGAGGTTTATAGCAAGGTTTTAGAACCAATCTCGGTCATCATTTGTGCAAAAAATGAGCTGGAGAATTTAAAACAAAACCTCTTGCCATTTCTTGAACAGGATTACCCGGATTTTGAGGTAGTGATCGTCAATGACTGTTCAAATGACGGATCTGACTGGTTTTTACGTGACTTATCCCTGCAGCATAAAAACCTCAGGGTCGTTACAATTAATGATCATCCCCGTTTTAAGCATGGAAAGAAGTTTGCAGTAACTCTGGGAATAAAGGCGGCAAAAAATGAAAATCTTGTCTTTACTGATGCAGATTGCAGACCCGCATCAAACCAATGGTTAAAATGTATTCAGCGAAATTTCAATGAGCACACTGAAATTGTGCTGGCTTATTCACCCTATGAATTTAAAGGGGGACTGCTTAATCGCTTTATTCGTTATGAAACATTCATTACTGCCCTTAATTATCTTTCATATGCTTTAAAAGGCAATCCTTATATGGGCGTTGGGAGAAATATGGCTTACAAAAAATCCCTGTTTTTTAGGGGTAAGGGCTTTGCATCACATATGCATATTTTATCGGGGGATGATGACCTGTTTGTAAACCAGAACGCCACCAGCACCAATACCAGGATTGAAATCGATTTTGATTCCCAAATCTGGTCTGAGCCCAAAAATTCACTTTCCAGCTATTTTTCTCAAAAATTTCGTCATCAGGGTGCCGGAAAAGCGTACAAAAGTAGCCATAAAAAAATGCTGGGAATGCAGGTGCTATCAGGTTTCCTGTTTTATGTTTTTCTGATTGCCTTAATTGTATTAAGGGCCGATTGGTGGATCATTGCTTCATTCTTTTCCGTCAGGTTATTGGCGCAAATTCTGGTTTATACCCCTGTTTTAAAGAAATTAAAGTATATTGATCTGATATGGTGGGTACCGGTATTTGATTTCATTTATTACTTTTATATAGTGTTTTTAAACTTTATAGCCTTATTCAGGAAGAGGGTTGAATGGAAATAAATCCTAACTTTTCGGCAAATGCCAAAAACGATTTTATGCTGGTCATCAGGGCAAAGGATGGGGATCAGAAGGCTTATGCCGAATTAATGCAGCGATACAAGGATTCTATTTACTTTATGGCTCTTAAAATGGTTAACAATAAGGATGATGCAATGGATCTTACGGTTGAAACATTTGGAAAGGCCTTTGAGAATATTGAGAAATATAAACCTGATTTTGCTTTTAGTACCTGGTTATTCAGAATTGCAACTAATAATTGTATAGATTTCATCAGGAAGAAGAGGTTAAATGTGGTTTCACTGCAATCTATATCAGAGGAGGATAAGGAGGAGAAGCAATTACAGATTGCATCTGATTCCTTAAACCCAGAACAAACATCAATAAAGAAGCAGGAAAGTGAAAAACTGAAGAGTATTGTAGATCAGTTACCACAAAGGTACAGGACCCTGATTATTTTGAGATATTACGATGAACAATCCTATGAGGAGATCGCTCAGCAGCTTGATTTGCCTTTGGGTACTGTAAAAGCACAGCTGTTCCGGGCCCGTGATCTGATGTCTAATATAATGAACCGTAAAAAGAAAAATTTGAGAAGTGACTTCTGATATTATATCATATTATTTCCCTGACCTTAGCCCGAAGCAGAAGGAGCAGTTCGCCGAATTGGATGAGCTGTATCGTTTCTGGAATGCGAGAATCAATCTGATCTCAAGGAAAGATATCGATATGCTATATCTTCATCATATTCTACATTCGCTCGCTATTGCAAAGCTTATTTCATTTTTGCCAGGTGAAAAAGTGCTTGATGTAGGTACTGGTGGAGGATTTCCCGGAATTCCGCTTGCTATCATGTTTCCGGAAACTGATTTTCATCTGGTTGATTCTATTGGAAAGAAGATTAAAGTTGTTCAGGAGGTTGCTTCGGGATGTGGATTGACAAATGTGCGTGCAAGTCATGCCAGAGCTGAACAGATTGATGAGAAATTCCAGTTTGTTGTTTCCAGAGCAGTAACAAGGCTTTCAGAGTTTTATCCCTGGGTGAAGGGGAAATTTGAGAAAAAATCGATGAACACTCTCCAAAATGGTATATTGTACCTGAAGGGGGGTGATCTGGCTGAGGAGATTAAAGAATCAGGCTTAAAAACAGAGCTTATACCTCTTTCAAATTTTTTTAAAGAAGATTATTTTGATACTAAGTTTGTGGTTTATATTCCGCAGTAAGATTTGGTAGTTTTTTGGTTAAAGTTGACATCCCCAAATGTCACTGTATTGTTTGCTCTATTTTTATATTCTTTCGTTAAAATTCTTAGAATATGGCATTGCTTCATCAGTTGGCATTATCATGTATACCCGGTATAGGCTCAGTACTTGCCAGAAATCTACTTAGTTATTGTGGCGATGCCGAGGAAGTGTTTAAAGCGAAAGCTAAACATCTTGCCCACATCCCGGGTATTGGCCCTAAAACACTGGAATTTTTAAAAGAACATTCAGCATTAAAACGGGCAGAAAAGGAGCTTGAATTTATTGACAAGTTCAGGATCAAAGCCCTTTTTCTTACAGATGATGATTATCCGAAACGCCTGAAAAATTGTCCGGATGCGCCTGTAATAGTTTATTTTAAAGGGAATGCCGACCTTAATTCCGGAAAAGTAATCAGTATCGTTGGTACCAGAAATGCAACTGATTATGGTAAAGAGATATGCAAAACCTTGGTCGAAGACTTGAAGGTACATCAGCCTCTGATTATCAGTGGCCTGGCTTATGGGATTGATGGAGCGGCTCATAAAGAAGCTCTTAAAAACAATATTCCCAATATTGCTGTACTTGCTCATGGTCTTGACCGTATTTATCCGGCACAACACCGTACAATGGCTGAGAAAATTGTGGATTGTGGCGGACTAATCACTGAATTTATGTCGGGTACAATTCCCGACAGGGAGAATTTTCCCAAGCGAAACCGGATCATCGCCGGTTTAGCCGACCTGACCATCGTTGTGGAGGCTAACATCAAAGGAGGTGCATTAATTACT
>CAYJAM010000126.1:0-6745 GCA_964367725.1 uncultured Sphingobacterium sp.
ACTCCATTTTCAGCGCATTTTATCTGTTAAAATTTCATTTTAGATTATAAAATCTTTAAAAATCACATGTTTTATTAAAAAAGTATCAAAAAAATATTGATTTTGTTCAAAATGCTTATACATTTGTATCAAATAATTAGAATTTTGTTCTGTTAATAAGAAATTTTATCATGAAAGTCGGACTAAAGCAAATTTTGCCATTTTTAATCCTTGCCAGCATAGCTATTGCTGCAGTTTTTGTTCCTTCTCTTCCGGATTTTGCCGATACCGGCAAGTATAACGGAGCTGATATCGCCTGGCTACTGGTAGCTACGGCTTTGGTTTTCCTGATGACACCAGGTTTAGCATTCTTTTACGGGGGAATGGTACATCGCAAGAATGTAATCTCAACGATGATCAAGAGTGTTGTTGCCGCCGGGGTAGTAAGTATCCTGTGGGTAACTGTCGGATTCAGCCTTTCCTTTGGAGAGAGTCTCGGCGGAATAATTGGAGATCCAAGAACGTTTCTATTTTTTCAGGGCGTGAACTCAGGTGAACCCTGGAGTCTGGCGCCAACCATACCATTGACACTATTCGCATTGTTTCAATTGATGTTTGCAATCATCACACCTGGTTTAGTGGTTGGAGCAGTTGCAGAACGTATTCGTTTTACATCCTATATTTTATTTATTGTTCTGTTCAGTTTGCTGGTTTATGCACCAATCGCACACTGGGTATGGCATCCGGATGGGTTCTTATTTAAAATGGGCGGACTTGATTTTGCAGGAGGTGCAGTTGTTCACATCTCTGCTGGTATGGCTGCTTTAGCAGGAGCCATGGTTTTAAAACGGAGACAAACACACCTAAACGGACTTGAAGTTCCACCTGCTAATATTCCTTATGTATTAATAGGAACAGGTTTATTATGGTTTGGATGGTTTGGCTTTAATGCCGGATCTGCACTTGGTGCTAATGCTCTGGCAGTTTCAGCATTCGCAACAACCAATGTTTCAGGAGCTGCCGGAGGATTATCCTGGATGTTCTTTGATGTGGTTAGAGGTAAAAAGCCATCAGTACTTGGTTTCTGTATCGGGGCTGTTGTCGGACTTGCAGCTGTTACTCCGGGAGCCGGATTTGTAGGGATTCCTCAGAGTATATTTATAGGTTTTGTTGCAGCGATCATATCAAACCTTGCTGTTTACTGGAAAACAAAAACTACGCTTGATGATACACTTGATGTATTCCCTTGCCATGGAGTAGGTGGTATCGTAGGTTTATTATTGACCGGATTATTGGCTACAAAAACAGTTAATCCTGCAGGTTCTGATGGATGGTTCTATGGAAATCATGAGTTTTTCTTTACCCAGCTTAAATTAGTTGCAATCACAGTTTCCTATAGTTTTATTGTCTCTTATGGAATCTTCAAGTTCATCAATTTATTACAACCTATGCGTGTAAGTTCCGAAGAAGAGGAGGAAGGACTTGATTCAACCCAGCATAATGAAAAATACACTCAAGGCACCCTGCTGGTAAGCAGCCATGGATTTATCTATGAAAAAGATGTAGAAGAAGAAGCAGAGGAAGACATGGAGAATGTGAGGCAGATCGTTACTGAACACACTAAACTAAAATCTTCATAAACCAATTATTATTAAGCAAAAAGCCATTGCCTGAAAACAATGGCTTTTTTTATTGAACAAGCTTATTGGCGCAAGCTGAACTGGCAAAGGCTTCAGGTTTTGCTTTAAATACAAAGCCCATACTTAAAATATAGCCCATGGCTTCATGTAACGCCATGTTTGATTTGAAATTTGGGTTCGTATTGATATCGGCATGAACTTCAAGATCTACATCATAAAGATCAAGCAGGTCACAAAGTGAATAGGCACATTCAATTGATTTCTGAACTTCTGAAAGCATACGTTCCTTAATTCCCATTCTCAGGGAAGAGCGTTCCTGGTGGATGTACATAAATCCACCTTTCTTTTCCCTCAGGAATACAATGACGGTCGCGAAGTCGATGATTGATCCTTTTACCTGGGAGTCTGTGCCGATACAAACCTTTAATTTATTCCCCAGTGCAGATTCGCGTTCGATGGCATGCTCTACTTCTTCGAGGATCGGGCTTTCGATAGTTTCTCCATTAAATTTTTTCCAAGTCATAAATTTTGATTCAAGGCGTGAATTATTATTTAAACCGGTGTAAAACAGGAAATTACATTATAATTAAAGATAGCTGATTATCTTTCAATCTATCTGCCCGGGTATGTTATTTATTTGTTAACATATTAACAATGAGGAGGTAGTGGTACGGGGTAGACCGACCATAGGGAAAAGGATAGCAAACCATAATTTTATTCGTATATTCTATTATGAACAAGTTGAAATATGTACTATCAGGTTTCCTGTTTATCTTTATTATCAGCGCCGGCTGTAAAAAAGCAGCCAATCAACCTGAGGAAGCTGCCCTAAGCTCTCAGGATCTCCTAAATGTGTCCTATGGGGCGCATGTTCGCAATTCACTGGATATTTATCTGCCCGCACAAAGAGATGAGAAAACCGCAGTAATACTGCTGGTGCACGGAGGATCCTGGCTTGGGGGTGATAAATCAGCATTTACAGACCTTGCTAAATACTGGCGGGATAAGGGCTATGCAGCTGCCACCATGAATTACCGTTTAACGAATACACCCGAAAATAACATTCATCCCTCACAGGTAAATGATATTGCGAAGGCTATAGCGTTTATTGGTTCAAAGGCTGCAGAGTGGAAGATTTCCTCAGATAAATTTGCGCTTCAGGGTGCGAGCGCTGGTGGGCACCTTTCGCTTTTGTATACTTATAAATATGACACTGGCAATAAGGTCAAAACTGTGATTTCACTGGCCGGTCCTACTGACTTTACACCAACGAGTGGTTTGAATTCTAATCAGGCGCAACTTGTGCAGCTATTGATCGGAACATCCTATCTTACTAATCCCACAGCATATGCCGAAGCAAGTCCGATAAGTCATGTTACGGCTAATTCAAAGCCTACGCTCTTATTTCACGGCAAACTTGATGTTGTGGTACCCTATCAGCAATCTGTTGACTTGAAAAATCGACTTGCACAATTTAGTACTGTCCATAAGCTCGTATCCTATGAAGATACTGGTCATGAGGTTATAAACGCGAACTACATGGCAAGTTTCCTTACGGAGTGTGATAACTGGCTCAAGCTACACCTAAAATAAATTGATTTTGGCCGTCTGGTTGGTATTATCACCAACCAGTACGACCAGAATCTTAGTCCGTAAGCTTTTTATACCGCAGCCGGTGAGGAGTGACGTCGCCCGTACGTTTCTTTCTGTTCTCTTCGTACTCAGAATAGTTTCCTTCGAAATAGTAAACCTGGGAATTACCTTCAAAGGCCAGAATGTGGGTACAAACCCGGTCAAGAAACCATCGATCGTGGGAAATGATCACAGCACAACCGCCGAAATTTTCTAAACCTTCTTCAAGTGCTCTCAATGTGTTCACATCAATATCATTGGTCGGCTCATCCAGCAAAAGTACGTTAGAGCTTTTCTTTAATGTAATTGCAAGGTGAACCCGGTTTCTTTCTCCACCGGATAAAACACCAACCTTTTTCTGCTGATCTGCTCCATTGAAGTTAAATTTTGACACATAAGCCCTTGAGTTGATAGGTCTGTTGCCAAGCATAATGGTTTCATTTCCATCTGTGATGTTTTCCCAAACAGATTTCTCAGGATTCAGGTCATCATGATTCTGGTCAACATAACCAAGTGCTACCGTTGGTCCAACCCTGAAGGATCCGGAGTCGGGTTGTTCCTGACCAGTAATCAATCTGAATAATGTAGTTTTTCCAGCGCCGTTTGGTCCGATGATCCCAACAATACCTGCAGGAGGTAGGGAGAAACTCAGGTTATCAAACAGTATTTTATCGCCATAAGCTTTGCTTACATTCTGAGCCTCGATTACGAGATTCCCCAGTCTTGGACCTGGTGGAATAAACAATTCCAGTTTATCTTCACGCTCTTTCGTGTCTTCGGAAGCCAGTTTCTCATAATTTGATAGACGCGCCTTGGATTTCGCATGACGGGCTTTTGGAGCCATGCGTACCCATTCCAATTCTCGTTCAAGTGTTTTCTGACGTTTACTTTCAGTTTTTTCTTCAGATTCCAAACGTTTGGACTTTTGTTCCAGCCAGGATGAATAATTCCCTTTCCATGGAATACCTTCTCCGCGGTCAAGCTCAAGGATCCATCCTGCAACATTATCCAGGAAATACCTGTCGTGGGTAACTGCAATTACAGTTCCTTTATATTGTTTCAGATGCTGCTCCAGCCAGTCGATACTTTCTGCATCGAGGTGGTTGGTAGGCTCATCTAATAACAAAACATCTGGTTCCTGAAGCAGCAAGCGACATAATGCTACGCGCCTGCGCTCACCTCCTGACAATATGGCAATTTTTGTATCAGGCTCCGGACAGCGTAATGCATCCATTGCCCGTTCGAGTTTACTGTCCAGTTCCCAGGCACCCGAAGCATCGATCTGATCCTGTAATTCACCCTGTCTGGCGAGTAGTTTATCCATCTCATCGGCATTCTCATAAACCTCTGGCAGGCCGAATTTTTCATTGATCTCTTCATACTCTTTGAGGATGGCAGTGGTTGAGGCAACACCCTCCTCCACAACTTCCCGAACTGTTTTATCAGGGTCTAAAATGGGTTCCTGAGCTAAATAACCCACAGTATAGCCCGGAGCGAATACAACTTCACCCTGGTATGATTTGTCCAATCCGGCAATAATTTTGAGTACGGACGACTTACCCGAACCGTTTAATCCGATCACCCCGATCTTCGCCCCGTAAAAAAAAGACAGATAGATATTTTTAAGAACCTGTTTCTGTGGGGGGTAAATCTTATTCACCCCGGCCATAGAAAATATTATTTTTTCGTCTGACATTCGTATATTGATTGAGGTTCAAATATCGGATTTTAGTCAGAGACATGTCAACTTTATTATGTCTTCATATCGTAAAACCTTTTTAACCGAAATGGCGTAATTGTTGATAACTTGTTACAATAGCCTGATGTCTATTAATTCATTTTATTAATAGCTTAGGGCATTAAAATACAGAAAGGAATACTAATGGAAGCGAAATTTTCTCCACGCGTCAAAGACGTGATTTCATATAGCAGAGAAGAAGCTCTGCGTCTGGGCCATGATTATATTGGCACAGAGCATTTATTGCTGGGACTTATCCGGGAAGGAGATGGCATGGCAATAAAAATTTTAAAAGGTTTAGGAGTTGATACTGCCCGTTTGCGTAAATCTGTGGAGGATTCTGTGAAGGGAACATCCAGTACAACTGTCAATCTTGGGAATATTCCTTTAACAAAGCAGGCAGAGAAGGTTCTGAAAATCACTTACTTAGAGGCTAAAATATTTAAAAGCGATATTATCGGTACAGAACATTTGCTCTTATCGATTTTAAGGGATGAGGATAATATTGCATCGCAGATTTTGCAGCAGTATAATGTGAACTACGATATATTCAAGGCTGAGGTTGAGAATAATAAGGAAGGTTTCCGCGATGAAGCTCCGGGTTCACCTGCAGGTGATGATGATTTCAGGGAAGAAGAAGGCTTCAGTCAACCGAAAAAGGTATCTGACATTAAATCAAAAACTCCGGTTCTGGATAATTTTGGCAGGGATCTGACGCGTGCTGCTGAAGATGGCAAGCTTGACCCAATTGTTGGTCGTGAAAAAGAAATTGAAAGGGTATCCCAGATTTTATCCCGTCGTAAAAAGAATAATCCGATACTGATTGGTGAACCGGGTGTGGGTAAATCTGCCATTGCAGAAGGACTTGCTTTACGAATTGTTCAGCGCAAGGTTTCCCGTGTATTATTTAATAAAAGAGTCGTAACGCTTGATCTTGCTTCTTTAGTTGCAGGTACAAAGTACCGCGGTCAGTTTGAAGAGCGAATGAAAGCAGTGATGAATGAACTGGAGAAATCTCCTGATGTCATTCTGTTCATTGATGAGATCCATACCATTGTTGGAGCCGGTGGTGCATCAGGTTCACTGGATGCTTCCAATATGTTCAAACCTGCTTTAGCCCGAGGCGAAATTCAATGCATCGGTGCTACAACTCTTGATGAGTACCGTCAGTATATTGAGAAGGATGGCGCCCTTGACCGTCGTTTTCAGAAGGTAATGGTTGAACCGGCAACTCCGGTCGAGACTATTGAGATTCTGAATCGCATTAAGGAAAAATACGAGGAGCATCACGGTGTAACCTATACCGATGAGGCTATCAATGCATGTGTTAGTTTAACAACACGTTATATTACTGACAGGTTCCTGCCAGATAAGGCTATTGATGCCCTTGATGAATCAGGATCACGTGTTCACCTGACCAATATCCATGTTCCGCAAAATATTATTGATGTGGAACAGAAGATTGAGGAGATCAAGATCGAGAAGAACAAGGTTGTCCGCAGTCAGAAATATGAGGAAGCTGCTAAACTTCGTGATACGGAGAAAAACCTGCTTGAAGAGCTTGAAAAAGCGAAAAGTGAGTGGGAAGCAGAAACCAAGACCAAGCGTTATACAGTAACTGAAGATAATGTTGCCGAAGTAGTATCCATGATGACCGGTATCCCTGTTCAAAGGGTTGGCCAGACAGACAGTATCAAACTGTTGGGAATGTTTGATGCGATCAATACGAGAGTGATTGGTCAGGAAGATGCGGTTA
>CAYJAM010000127.1:0-6727 GCA_964367725.1 uncultured Sphingobacterium sp.
TCCGGTGTTTCTCCCAAAATTTATATTCTGAACAATGGAAAAGCTATTTGTTTCTGGGAAGACGATAAATTAATTAAGTATAAATTAATTTAGTTCCCAATTCGCTTTAAAAACCAGGTAATTATATACTAAGTAGCAATTATATAAATTGATTTTTCCTTGAGTGGATTTTAAATATTCAGGTTACACCAATTCATCCGATAACAGTGATCTCGGGAGACTTTCAAGATAATCAACACTCAGTGAACTGGTTAGGAAGTCGACTACAAAAGGGTATTTTTTTGCACGCTCTGAGTCTATTTCATCAATTGAATAGGAAGTAATAATCACCTTGGTGTTCTTACAATGCGGATAAATTTCTGAAGAAAATCTATAAAGGAATTCCCATCCGTCCATAACAGGCATATGCAGATCCAGCAGGATCAGACCCGGAAAATCATCCTGAATGTTAGAATTTCCATTAATAAGTTTATTGTAGTACTCCAAACCTTCAGAACCGTTTAATGCGGTTATTACTTCCTCTGAAAATTTAGATTTATTCAGAATCTGTTTTTGTATCCACAATGTAACTTCATTGTCATTGATACAAAGCACCTTTTTTAATTGTTCGTAGGGCATATTCAAAATATTAACAAATCCTTTCTCTATATACGGAATTGTATCCGGAAAGTTTCAAAAATTGATACTGTCTAAGTTCGCTGTTGAAATTCAGCTTTATCTGTCTATTATTAAGAACAGTGTTTTGCTCATTCTTTGTTGAATTTGCTATTTTTGGTAAATCCTACCAATGAAGAAACTGTTATTGCTTTTTTTTTGTTTCCACGTTATCACAGCACTTGGCCAAAATGTTCCCGGGATTAACCGAAGGTCAGCATTTAAGTTACCGGAGGGTATAAGTCAGAAAGACTATTTACCGGATGTAATTATCGTAAAATTCCGTAAGGGAAGCACTACCGCTCAGATACGCTCCATAAGTTCAGCTTCAAGTTTAAAAAATCTCAATATCAAGGCTTCCGAAATTAATATTAATCAGCTTTTTAAAAACTCAGTAAAGGCAATCAGTTCCGAGGCGATTCAGCGAATGGCAATTAAAGATACCATCGGGATTGACAGAATTTATGAATTTAGATTCAGTTCAAAGCAGGGAATAGAGAAAGTAATCAATGAATTACTGAAGAATCCAAATATTGAATATGCTGAGCCAAGTTATGTTCATTATGTTTCCTATACCCCCAATGATCCGCTTTTTCAGGGATTTCAAAACCAGCTTAAGCAGGTGAAAGCAGAACAGTCCTGGGATCTGATTAGAAATTCTTCGAACACAATTATTGCTATTGTAGACACCGGGACTGATATGGATCATATTGATCTGAAAGCAAACATTATATTTCCAGGAATAGATCTGGTCGGTTTAAGCGGGTCTAACCCGCAAGTGGATAACAATCCTGATGTAAGCAGTGATTCAACAGATCATGGGGTAAGTGTTAGCGGTATCGCCTCAGCTGTTTCAGACAATGGAATTGGTATAGCAAGTATCGCTTACAACGCTAAATTAATGATTGTAAAGGCATGCGCTGATAATAATGCCACAGTTATTTACAAAGGTTATGAGGGAATTAAATATGCAGCGGATAACGGTGCCCATATAATTAATTGCTCATTCAGCGGACCAATTGGTTCTTCCTTTGGCCAGGATATTGTAAATTATGCTATTTCAAAAGGAAGCCTCATTATTGCTTGTGCCGGGAATTCCAATAGTTCGGCACCCGAATACCCGGCAGCTTATTCAGGTGTACTCGGAGTGTCGGCAGTTGATCTGAATGATAAAAAGAATGATTTTTCAAGTTACGGCACTCATATTTCTATCTCGGCACCCGGAGTAGTTTATTCAAGCAAAAATGGCAATAAATATGGTCTGGTTGCAGGAACATCTTTTTCGGCTCCAATGGTTTCAAGTGCAGCGGCATTGGTCAGGGCACGATTCCCTGCTTTTGACATGTTTCAGGTAGCAGAGCAATTAAAAGTGAGTTCAGATAATATTGATCAGTTTAATCCGGAATATGTGGGGCAGTTAGGGCATGGGCGATTAAATGTCTTCAGGGCGCTCACTGAGACTTTACCTTCAATAAAATATCAGAAAATTACTTTTAATGATAAAGGTAATGGATCAATACCTGCCGGTGATACCTTAGCTATTTTCCTGGATATCAAGAATTTGTTATCACCGGCCTCCGCACTTACAATAAAGCTGCTTACTACTAATCCCAATATTCAGATAATAAATCAGCAATATTTAGTTGGCAGCATCGGGACTAAAGAATTGAAGACAATGATTGGACCTTTTCGGGTATATGTCAGGCCTGGTACACCGGATAATGAACTTGTCAATTTTACTATAAATTATTCTTCTGGGGGCAATTATCAGAGCACTGAGCAATTTCAGGTTCGTGTTGTCCGGGATTTTATGAATGTTAATGTAAATCAGGTTAGTTCTACCATTAGCAGTAATGGACGTATAGGCTATGCTGATAGCAATGGTGAAGATGGCTTGGGATTTATATATAAGTCTGAGCCTTTACTGGTTGAGGCATCTCTTATGATTGGGAATTCTGCCTTGGCTGTTTCAAATAATACCAGGTCTGGTTTCGGAACTGCAGATGAACATTTTGTTAAAAAGCTCAGGGTTTTCAAAGATGATGATACTAAAGCCGCATTTCTGGGCAAATCGGAGTTTGATGATTCCGGAAGTCCAAACCGATTGAACCTCCATCTCAGACATAGCCAGACGGCCTTTGCAACTACTCCTGATGATAAATATATTATTTCTGAATATGAAATCCGTAATGCCGGGCAAACAGTTTTAAGTAATATCTATGCAGGTTTATTTTCGGACTGGGACGTCGATCAGATTGGAAGGGATGTTACAAAGTACGATGCCGGAAACAGATTGGCTTATGTTTATGGCAGGCATGGTGGAACATATTATGCCGGTGTTAAACTTCTCAGCACGACCGGACAAGCTGTCTATTATCCACTGGCTAATCAGGTTCCGTCCGATCCGATTTTTTCTGATGGTGAATTTAGTATAGCAGAAAAATATCAGACACTTTCTGCCGGAATTAAGAGTACAGGTTTGGGCGAGAATGTGCCCGACGGTTATGATGTTCTAATGGTCAGTGGTTATGGGCCGTTTACTATCCCGATAAATGGAATTGTTAAGGTGGCCTTTGCATTGATAGGAGGAGATTCCCTGCAAGATCTTCAAGCCAGCGCCATTGCTGCCCAAAAAAAATATGATGAATTAAACAATTCCGAAAGTGCTGATGCTGATGATGGATTCGCGCTCAGACAAAATTTTCCTAATCCCGGAATCGATCAAACGGTAATTGATTTTAGCCTGAGTCGCCCTGGTCTTACAAATCTGATCTTGTATAATGCAGCGGGGCAGCCCGTCAGAGAACTAATCAGAGATAATCTGGCAACGGGTTCCTACCGGGTAAATTTGGATCTTTCTGAACTTCAATCCGGAGTATACCTTTATAAACTACAGTTTGACGGGAAAGAAAAGACTCTCAAATTGCTGGTTACAAAATAAATTCCCGCAAACTCCTGATCTCTTAACATTGATCCAATCAATGATTACCTTCCCATTTCCCATTTCCAATTCCCTATTTCCCATTCCCTACCTAAGAAAAGGATCACTCCATTTTTTGTCTGTATAAACATTCGTCCCGGCAAGGGTCTCAAGAAAAGCAACCACAGCATTTATTTCAGTATCAGTTAGATTTAATTTCTGACCAATACCATTAGGTGCAAGTCTTGGGTCGAGATTTGGGTTTTGACCAGGACCAACGTTTATTGTATTATAATGATTAATGGCTGCTCTTAGTGCAACTATAACTCCTGTATGCATCATTGGACTATTAACTCTTTTGTCTGTCCTTGTTAAATCGCGTAAAGAAGGGGCCCTGGTATTAGTGAAATCTCTGTTAGTGCCATTTGCCTGACCAATAATTCCATTATTCCTGCTATTGGGATCAATATCGAATTCAGGTGCATTATGGCAGGCATTGCAACCCAGACCACCAGCAATTCTGCTCGAATTTGCATCAAAAACTGGTGCCGCGATAAATAAATTTTTGCCTGTATTTTCAGCCTGGGTAAAATTCGGAAAATTCTGATTATCGTTTGCCACTAAAACTCTGCCAGCATCATATTTTGAGTCGAAAGACTGTATGCTTCTGATAAACTGCGCAAGACATTCCTGCATTCTGGCTTCTGTTACATTAAGATCATTATAAACAAACTTAAAAAGTTCATTGTAATAAGCAATTCCTTGTAATTTGTTAAGCAGAGTATTTAGCCCTGGTCTTCCATTCTGACCACTGAAGCCCATTTCAGCATGATCCTGAATAGGTTGCGTAGTTTGAATTTCGAGGCTGGCAGCACGTTCATCCCAGAAGAATTTTCGTTCAACAGCAAACCTGGAATTCACCAGTCGCATCGAATGCCTCTGCGTAAGTCCGCCCTCTACACCTTTACTTACTATTTCAGGATCGCTGAATGCAAATTCCTGCTTATGGCAGCTGGCACATGATATTGTATTATTTATACTCAGATTTTTATCATAGAACAATACGCGTCCAATAGTCGCTTTTGCATTTGATATCGTATTACCCCCTGTATTGTCTTTCTGGATGTATGCTGGCTTGGTTTGTCCTGCATATTCTGCCAAACTATTCAGGTTGATGTTATCTCCAAATGCGGCTTTTATCGCTGTATAAGTGATCTGAATTGGTAGGCTCTCTGTTTCATTTTTGCTGCATCCTGCAGTTGAAAATATGAATAGACTTATTGCAACTAAAACTTGATGGATAGCTTTCATTTGGATTGTTTATTGACATATACGAAAGATTTGTAATCCTAAGTTAAAGTGAATCGCTGATCATTTTACTGAATAAGGGCGATTTTTCCAGGGATCCATTCAGTTGAAGAATGGGGAATATTATGAAATAGAATTAAAGCAGGTTCTGCAGCGCGGTTCATAACTCTCCTTTTCGCCCAGTAAAATCTTAGATTCGCTGGGTACGGTGCGGTATGAATAAGTTGCGGGCCCACCACACTGTAAACAAACTGCATGTACCTTGTTTACCACCTCGGCAATTGACATCAGTTCTGGCATAGGCCCAAAAGGTTTACCCTGAAAATCCATATCCAGTCCGGCGATTATTACCCGGATTCCTCTGTTAGCCAGAGTATTGCAAACATCAGGTAATTGATCGTCAAAAAATTGGGCTTCGTCTATTCCGACAACTTCAGTGTTTGAACTCAGTAGAAGGATCGAAGCGGCATTATCAACCGGGGTAGATTGAATGGAGTTAAGATCATGGGAAACTACTGAGTTTTCATCATAGCGGGTATCTGTTTTAGGTTTGAATATTTCAACGTTCAATTTAGCGATCTGGGCACGTCGAAGTCTTCTGATCAGTTCCTCTGTTTTTCCTGAAAACATTGATCCACAAATAACCTCAATACTGCCGCTGAGCTCTTTTCTTCGTTTAAAATTGTGTTCGCTGAATAACATTCTGATTGTTTGTGCCTCTTTTTTTCTGCCACTAATATCCGATTTTTAATGGATTTAAGAGCACATAAAAGCGATTCCCTGATCAATTTTTAGACAATACATTTGATAAATGTGCTTATATTTGATTATGGTTTTTTTGCCATAATACTATTTTCAGGCTGGTTCAACCCGGTCGGCCCCATTATTCGAATGAGAATGAATAAGAAAGAAATCTTTAAGAAAGTTGCCGGAATTATTTCAGAATTGAATGAGCAATATGAATATCTGTCCCAGGATCCCGAAAATTTGAATGAACTTGAACTTGAGCTTTTTGCCGCCAATGCAGATTTTTTATCTGATCATATTTCAATTCTTCAAAAGCTTAATCATAATTCGAAACCACATAGCACTGAGGTGGAACCATCTGTCGCTTTTGAGATCAAAACACCTGAGCCAATTATCATTGAGAAGCCTGTTGAAAATCTCATTATTGAAGATGAGGTAACTATTCCGGAATGGAAATTTGAGATTAAGGATGAAGCTGTTCAGTCATTCGACTATGAAGAGAAGGCTGCACACGATTTATTTGATCGGCCTCTCACAGAGGAGGAAATGGAAGTAATTGAACAGAAAACCCAGTTGAAAGTCCAGATTGAAAACGATTCTGAAATCAAAATTGAGGAATCTGTAGAGCCTGAGATACCGGAACAGGAATTACCTAAAGCTGAAACAAGTCCAGAGTTTAAGATCTTCGAACAAAATACAATTGAGGAACCAGCTATGGCAATAGAAGAGATTGATACCGAAGAACAACCCCTGACAATTAATGAGATTCTTGCATCCCAGGCTTCTCAAAGTACAGTGTCCAGCCAGTATGCTCAAAGACAGGTAAAAGACCTCAAAAGTCTGATCAATCTGAATGATAAGTTAGTCTTTGTCAGAGATCTGTTCAATGGTTATAGTCTGGCTTATAGTGAAGCCATCGAGATTTTGAATCGTTTTGAAAGTTTTGAGTCTGCTGATAACTTTCTTAAGCAAAACTATTCTTCCAAGAATAATTGGGCAGAGAAGCAGAATATTGCAGACAAGTTCTACGAAATTCTAAATCAGCGATTTTCTAGATAATTCCCATTCGGTTAGAATCAAATTTAAGCAGGATAAACA
>CAYJAM010000128.1:0-6671 GCA_964367725.1 uncultured Sphingobacterium sp.
CAGGCTCACCAGTAGCACTGGCTTTTTCTGCGGCTTTAGCAGCAACCAGATTTTCAAAAGCGTCACCGGAAGCTTCGCCTTCGGCAGCTTTAAGATACTCAGCGTCGTCATCAGACTTGTCGGCACCGCCAAGTTTGGTAACCACTCTTGCTTTTGCATTAAGCTCTTTATCAGCTTGACGCACAGCATCCAGAGGGCTCTCTTCTTGCTTAGTCAACAATCCATCCAAACGTTTTTGCGCTTTGATCAATGCATTTTTGCTGATAAAGTTTGCAATTGAGGCGGCCTTTTCAGCTGGCAAGTTGGCAATGTCTTGCTTCATCTTGGCATACTTGCGCTCTAAGGCTTTAAATCCTTCCTGGTGTGCAGCAATTTCACCTTTTAGTTCATCAATTTCTTGCGTCAATGAAGCGACCTTGCTTTGTTTTTCAGTACCATCGGCTTTGGACTTTTCCATCTTAGCCGTATCGCCACTGGCTTTGGCATCGCTATAGACTTTGACAGCTCCTTCAAGAAGTTTCTGAGTACTAGCTCGATCTGCTTCCAATTCCTTCAAACGGTCATTCATAACTTCTACGGACAATTCCGCTTCGTTCAAGGCTGATTCAAACTCATTGAAGTCTTGGAGCATGTTCTCTTTTGCAATGTCAAAAGCAGCAGCGCGACCTTCGGCTGAGCCAGTGAAGACTTCGTCGCCAGCTTTATTCAATTTCCAGCTTTGGCGCAAGTCGTGCAGGGTGATTAAACGAAAAAGTGCTTGGATAAAGTTCATAGTGATTCTCTCAATTTGATTAATGAAAAGTTTGTTGGAAAGCTCATTCAGCAGCTTTCATGTATTCCTGCATTCTCGCTTTGTCGGCAGCACTATCGCCACCCCTAAGCCTGGCTTCGACACGTTTAGCTGCGTCAAAGGCGGATACCAGTTGCTGGGCAGCACCACCGTCTTCACTTAAGAAGGCTGTGGGGTCCTGGCTACCAAGCTCAAGCAAACCCATATATGTGGTCTGCAGTGCAGATTCGATTTCATCAATTGTGGTTAGCAACTCTCTGAGCTGTTTTTCCTTCTTATGATAAAAATCGACTTGCTTTTTGTGGGCATCAATTTGGCGTTTCTGCATCGCCTTATCGTCTTCATCCGTGAGCCTCTCTAATTCGGACTCCAGGTCCTTCACAGTAGATTCAAGCGAGCTTAAATCCACTGTTTCCATAGCCTTAAACACTTCATAGGCATGTTGCAAGACACTGCATCCTTGCTCAAAAGCAGCCTCTGCTCTGAAGCGGAAGCTCTCAAATGAATTGCCTTTTTGACGTTTGATGATATATGACACCAACTCGTCAAAGGCTTTCTGCAACTCCCGCCCCTCGTTTCCACCGCGTTCAAAGCCATCGGACTGACAGCTTGCAACCAGCTGGCTAAACTCAGACCGCTTTGCCAATTTCCTATCTGCCATCAGTTGAGCATAATGAGCGTTTACCCGACTCTCGCCATTGACGACGTAGTTCCAGATAAGAGCACTGCCACTGACAAACAGACAACCTATGGCCAGTGCTACCGAAGCCGGCGAGGCAGCGATAAACACAGTCCAGCCCAGGGTTACAAGCGAGCCAGCGGCTGGCAAAATCGTAGCTGGATGAGTCAAACATTCCTTGCGCACAGCACTGGCTACGTTGGCGCTATTAAATTGCTCCAGACCAGGCGGCTGTTCCTTTGCCGGTGCTTCACGAGCACGCCTCAAAAAATCGAACATGCAATTCTCCCCTAGACATAAAAATCATGTATAGAGTTACCTAAAAGGACTTGGGGTCCTTGTACAAGATAAACTCCACACGCGGTAGGTTATAGCGATAGTCACGCGGATTCTGGCCAGGGCGCTTGGCGGGAGGCTCGCTTGAGCCCACACCAACAGCATGGAAGCGCTCTGCTTGCTGACCATGGACAGCTGTCAATCTTTGCACCACTGCCTCTGCCCGTTCCCGTGAAAGTGCGACATTGTCCTCTTCATCACTACCAGGACCAGTGTGACCTTTAACCACCACCCGAGCTTCTGGATAGTTGTTAACTAGCAGTTCAGCAATCTTATCAATTTGGTCAATACCAGCTTGATCCAGGTCAGAGGTAGCATTTCGGAATTTGATTTGCTCAACCTTCATCATGCCTATCTTGTCCAGCTTATCCCAATCAGCATCGGCGAGCCCAGTAAACTTGTGCTCCACACGATTCTCAGCACTTTGACTACCAATCTTGCCCAGAGCAGCCTTCATAGCGGTCGTATTGATGATGCTATAAGGATCGCTCAAAGTATCGCGAGCAGTAATCTTGTTGGTTTTTACCAGTACCTGACCGATTCTGGTAATACTATTAGCCAGACCTTCATTGGTCGGTGCTCCAACTCCAGTACTGATGCCCAGGTCTATAGAGGCGTTTTCGTAGAGATCATGCCAGTCGATAAGCTTGAGCATCGCTTCCACTTCGTCCTGACTGAGACTAGTCTTAATCCTCATATCAGAGATCATCCGATCGCGATCATTAGAGTAACTACGCATCGTGGCAAAATACGCATCCATAAACGTAATTACATGATCGGCCTCATTGTTGACTATGTCACGCTTGAAGACAAAGACGTCCATGATATAACCGCTAAAGCTCTCCGAGCCCCAAATCCGTTTTAGACCAGGCACATCCCTGACAGCCTTGCTTACATCTGGTTCCCACATCACAAAGCAATCGCCTTGATGACTTCGTGCTCGATTTAGAGCGGCCTCAGAACCATCTACTTCCTGTCTCCATGTATTACTGCGCTGCAAGTTAAACAAGTCAAAGTCCACCATTGTCAGGTCTATAAGAAAGCTTGATGGGCTCTCCTTACCATAGACAATCTGCAAACTAGCATCATTTAAATCGCTAATTTTGCCGCTAGGTACTTTATCTGCAAAGCAAGTAATTGCATCTGCACCCTTACTCTCAGCAATAGCTCCAGTAATTACGCCAGGATATTTGTATTGCAATCCATGCTGATAATAGCTGTTAATCGGCAAGACAATAGCATCGCACTGTCCGGTAGCAAACTTTTGCAAGCGGGCGCCGTAGTCACCATTGTCCTTGATAAACTGCACTCCCAGTCCTCGCCTGGCAGATTGCAAGGTCATCTCAGGAGAATCAACAAAGAAATAGCCAAGATAACCGTCACCGCAAATGCGCAAAGTATTCTCCACTTTTGCTTCGCTAGCTGTCACCTGACCATTGCTCTCAGCCCAGACGAGATACCACTTGTAGCCTCCTATACAGAGTCCGCCCAGTAGCACTATCAGCAAGGCGGCTAATACAGTTTTGTTTGAATTCATACTTAATCTCCGCCAGTGCAGCCCTGCAAACGCAAAGCTGCACCATATATAGTGATTACTTAACCGGTTTATTTAAGGTCGGCAGGAGGCTCAGCGTAGTCCTCTAGCTCAGAGCCAGCCGCTTTGAGAGCAGCACTGAGTTGCTCCGCATCTGCAGCATCCTGATACGAACGCGAAACTTTACGCAACTCATGACTTTTGCCAATACCAAGACCAATGGTATAGATAGGCAAGTTACTTTTTGCCGCCGCCTTGACACCACTTCCAATGGAGTCGCTTGAGTGCCCGTCGGTGACAACAAGCAGACGAAACTCACCATAAGGCTTTTGCTTTGCCTGTTGCGCCCTTAGGGTCTGAACGGCGGCTTCGATGGACTCACCCAGAGGTGTACCACCATCAGCCACAACCGCATCTATTTGACTCAAAAATTCCTTTTTATTGTCTGGACCAAGGGGCAATACCTCGCGGCTGCCACTATGGTCAAAGACATAAAGCCCCAAATTGACACCATCGGGCAAACCATCGACAAACTGATGCACAGCCCATTTAGCTCCCGCCAATCTATTTTGAAAGTTTGGAATTGACTCCTCCATAGAGCCAGAACCATCAAACACCACGTAGATATTACGAGCGGTAAGATTGACATTAGCCGCCGGCAAAGCAGGTTCTGTCGCAGATAATTCAGCCACATCCACCACATCGCTGGCATTATCGGAGTCAGTCGCAGCCTCACAACCGCTAAGCAGTGATGCGGCCAAAATCAAGACAAGGATTCTCAAACATGAGAGGTTTAATGCTTTCATATAAGGTCTCCTTATTTGCTTGGTGGAGTGAATTCTTCTAATTCAGTCTCAACCACTTTTGGACGGAATACTACGCGACGGTTTAAGGGCCATTGCGCTTTGGTTGGAGCTTTAAACTTAGGAGATGAAACACCTAAACCGACAGTGACAAATTGAGTAGCATCGCAGTTAACACCTTTGTCGGTGCAAAATTTCAAAAATGACGCCTTCACCGCATCCGATCTTTGCTTAGAAAGATTCAAAGCAACTTGCTCAATTTCAGCCAATTCAGGAGTACTTGCACCTTCTGCTTTGCGTTTGTTATACAAGTCAGGGGCGTTGTGTCCTTCGATGATAAATACCAAACCACCAGCTGTTTGTGATTGATCAAGAGCGCGCTCGAAGTCAGCCACGTATTTAGCAACGTCAAACTCTGTTTGCTTAGGGTCAAAATAAATCTCAAACGGAGGTAACACACCAACTGATGTATAGGTGTCAAGCTCAGTTGCGATTTGCTTTTCTACTTTAGCCCGTACTTTTGCTTCGTCAAAAGCAGCTTTGACCGGCAAGTTGGTGACATCAGCATTGGTCAAACCTTTAGCCAGAGCAGCGTAATCCCAGCTAGATTTTTTAAGTGGAGCTGGAGCTTTAAGCAAGCCCATATCGACAAAGCTAGTTTGCACTTGTTTAGACAGAGTGTCAAAGTTACGGACACTGCCAGCGCCGGTAAAAAACTCTACGTTGCCGCTAAATCCGACCCATTCACAGTCAGCCAGAGAGCCTTCGACATCACCAGTAGCTGACGGAGAACCAAACAAAAGTTCAGCCGATTTAGCAATTACTTGGGTGTATTTAGGATCGCTTGCTTTACTGGCTAGTAAGCCTTCAAATTTTTCTTGACCAAGCATCAGTGCATGGACCAATTTGTTGACTTCGTCAGTATGTTTTTCAAACCAGTCAGCACGTACTGCATATGTATCAGCGATAACACGCTTGTACTGAGCAGATGTAACCAGTATTTTGCTGCCCTTAACAGATTCACCACCACTGCCGCCAGCACCTGTCAGTGCAGCTGCATCGGGACTGATTACAAAAACAGCATCAAGATCGTCATCTTGCTCCTTTGCAGTACGCGGGTCAACAGCTTTGCCGTTAGTCTCATATGTCGGAATGGTCAATTCTTTTAACCATTTGATTTTGACATCGCTTGGTTTTAAGCCAACTTGAGCCAGGATTGTGGTGAGGTAGTCCATGTGCGGACCGTACAGTTGCAGACCGATAGTCTTACCTTTTAAATCAGCCAGACTATTGATACCAGGTTTTACAACCAGCACATCTCCACCGTTACTCCAGGTCAACTGATAAATCAGATAGAGGTTGGTACCGGCATTTTTAAACACATCAGCAGCGGCATTACACATACCTACTGTGCAGCGTAAATACGGTGTATCACCTTGCAGTACACCAGTAACCTGTTTGGCAAAATCATTTTCTACAAACAACTCAACATTGAGTCCTTCGCTCTTGAAGATACCCAGCATGTCGGTAGTGATGGTCGATACATCGCCAGGCCAGGTAATCATCGGCAGCTTGCGCACACCTTCTTTTACTGGCTGGAGTTTTACACCCTTGAGTGTTTCAGTCAGCGGTTTGAACTGTAGATAATCAACGGCTGCGGCCTGGGGTTTTGCCTGAGCCATGCCGGCAACATTTAGAGTCAGCAAAGCTGCAACTAGTAAAACAAATTTGTTTGATTTCATTCAGGACTCCTGAAATTTGATTTGAAGTAAGCACTGCCTTAAGACGCTCGGGGAACGAATTACAGCAGCGGTCTATAGCCAATGGTAAGGATTGCTAATAGCAGACAAAAAGCACCCGCAACGAATTGCAGATGCTCGGGTTGTCTAAATTAGAAAGGACTTGGATTAGCGTGAGGTACGAAGGGGCTTGCTCGGGGGAGAGGGATATATGGCTATGCCATCAACGTAGCGTCCACCGCACAGGGTTATCAAGATGACAAAAATTAAATCGCTTGACAATCCTCGAAGCCCATCTGGTGGGGCTTGCGCACGCAACACAGTAAAGCATCAAATGTTTGAGACAGCCAATAAAGCGCTCAACAGCGAGAACAACACTTCGTCAGCACATCCAGGAGACACTTTTAGCGCGCGCAAGCCATCGTCTCAGGCAATTATCTTCTTACGGCATCAATAAAACGCATTGTAGCCAGCCAGAAGTTGACGAAGTCCATATAGAGATTCAAGGTGATCATGATGGCATTGAGGTCGGTATTTGCAGAGCGGCTCAAACGGAAAAAGTCGAAGACAAAATAGCCGGCAAAAATGACCATACCGGCAATGGAATACAGCAAATTGAAGGATTGGTTGAAGCCAGTAAACATAGCAATCAAACCAACTACGATTAAGCCAAGTAAGCCAAAGAAGAGCGTGCGTCCCCAGCTGCTAAAATCACGCCCGGAAAAGGCTCCCCACGACCCCAGAGCAGCCATTATGGCGGCAGTGCCCATAAAGGTGAAGGTAACAGTTT
>CAYJAM010000129.1:0-6639 GCA_964367725.1 uncultured Sphingobacterium sp.
GCTGCTTCATTTAATATGAAGCAGCCATAAAACTTACAACCTACAACTTATAACCTATAACTTACTAAGCTCCCAGCGTCCAACCCTTTCGGTATTCCCGCTTTACGAACTGATTGGCTTCGTCAAAGTTGGTTATTTTCATATTTGGGCCATCCCAAAGAAATTTCTTATACCTTCCGGGATACGTGAAACCATTACCTGATGCATTTGCTTTACGGATATCAAAACCACGAATTGCCAGATTGCCCATCAACAATGCTTCAGTCAGAGGGCCTGCAATAGAAAAGTCAGAACTCACTTCCTGTTTTCCATATCCGGCAATTGCCGCATCCACCCATTGGGTATAATGCCCGGCCTCTTGTCCAGGAACACGGGCAAGTGTTGCAGGTACATTGATTTCAGCATTACGGGATGCAGGCAATAGTCTTGGATTTTTGCCATAGGTATCACAAAGCATCTTGCCCATGGTACCAATGAAGAGAACTCCATTACCACCATCTCCAAATATCTCATCAGGACCCAGCTCCTGCGGACGGGCAGGTTGAATTCCACCATCCATCCAATGCATTTTAACTTCAGCATTGTTTTGTTTAGCCGAATTAAAAGTCATGATCACATGAGAAGATGGAGGACAACTTTCAGGGAAGTATCCCCGCTTAAACTGATCAACATAAACACTTCCTACACTGCATTCCACATCAGTAGGATATTTCAGTCCTAAAACCCGGAACGGTGCATCAACCAGATGACAACCCATATCTCCCAATGCCCCTGTACCATAATCCCACCATCCGCGCCAGTTAAAAGGAACCAGTTTATCTACATAATCTGTCTGAGGAGCAGTACCCAGCCATAGATCCCAGTTTAGCTCTTTTGGTATATCACTCTTTGTTGCCGGCCAGGCAATACCCTGCGGCCAAACAGGCCTGTCAGTCCAGCAATAAACCGTATGTACATCGCCAATCACACCGGCGTTATACCATTCTATTAGTTTTCGGGTACCATCGCTGGAGGATCCCTGATTACCCATCTGTGTAACTACTTTATACCGTACAGCAGCTTCAGTCAAAATCCTGGCCTCATAAATATCATGCGTTAGAGGCTTCTGGACATACACATGTTTCTTCAACTGCATTGCTGCAAGCGTGGTGATTGCGTGATTATGATCAGGTGTTGAAACCGAAACCGCATCAAAATGTTTTGATTCCTTATCAAACATCTCACGCCAGTCTTTATAGTATTTTGCCTTCGGGAAATTTTTCACAGATCCGGCAGCTCTGCGATCATCCACATCACATAAAAATCCGATGTCTGCCTTTCCTCCACTTGCAAAACCAGTAAGGTCGCTCGCTCCCTTTCCACCGGCACCTACACCGGCAACTACCAACCGATCGCTCGGTGCAATAAAACCCTTACCACCTAGAACATGGCGGGGTACGATCATAAAACCTGCTGCAGCTAAAGCGGTAGTTTTTACAAAATCTCTTCTGGAACTACCAGACTTGTTTTCTTTGTTCATAAATATAGTTCAGAGTTTTAATGATAATTATATCTCTTATGCCCAGGCACGGTCGCCCTTTTTATAAGGCAGGTTTCCATTATAACTTCCGGGTGTCTCAACATATTTCAGGGCTTTTGTAGCTCCAACTTCCGAAGTAAAAAAGCCCAAAAGGGTTAATTCCTTCATCATTCTGAAATAATGAGATGGATCCTCCTTCAACTTCTTTTCAGTGTAGGCTTTTTGCTCTGTATCCAAAGTGCTAAGGAATGAAGTACGCTCCTCCGGACTACAGTCCATGAAGCTTTTTCCGGTTTTCTCCTTACATCCTTTGTCCAGACTCAGAATCCCTGCTTTAAAAATTTCCTGATCAGCCTTAGTATAACAATCCTTAACCATCACATTCATAAATTCACCCACCTTGGCATCCTTAGCACCGGGTGTATTGGTTTTAGGCAGAATTGTCTCAGCTATTTCATTAAGTAAGTCAGTGGTCGACTTATCAAAAAAGTCTGAGGACTGCTGAGTACTTGAATTACATCCATATTCAAGAAAAATACTTGAACCGATAATAGTTCCGCCCAAAATCCAGCTAACTTGTTGTATTGCTTCTCTTCTGTTCATAATTTCCCGAATTAAATATTTCCCTTTTTTAGTTCGCTTACCGCATGATCAACAGCACGTGCAGTTAGCGCCATATAAGTCAGGGATGGATTCTGGCATGCAGCCGAAGTCATTGCAGCACCATCGGTAACAAATACATTTGGAGCATCCCAAACCTGATTAAATTTATTCAGCACTGATGTTTTCGGATCCAGTCCCATACGGGCAGTACCCATTTCATGGATTCCCTGTCCCAGGGCATAACCTGTATCAAATGTTTTGACATCCTTCAGTCCTGAATTTTCGAGCATTTCCTTCGCATCCTCCATCATATCCTTTCTCATTTTAAGCTCGTTTTCCTTGATCTCGGCATCAATTGCCAAAACATTTAAACCCCATTTATCTTTTTTGGTCTTGTCGAGCGTGACTTTATTCTCATGATAAGGGAGTGTCTCGCCAAAAGCAGTAATACCCATAGTCCATGCTCCCGGTTCACATAAAGCATCCTTATAATCAGCTCCAATATTCATTTCGGCTATATTTCGGCCCCAGCCTTCGCGGCTGGCAGCACCCTGGTAACCGAACCCACGAATATAATCCCGCTTATCATCTCCAATATTCCGGAAGCGTGGAATATAGATCCCGGTTGGTCTGCGTCCAAAGTAATATTTATCCTCAAATCCTTCCATTCTTCCGGATGCACCAAGACGGAAATGATGATCCATCAGGTTATGTCCCAATTGGCCACTGCTGCTTCCAAGTCCGCCATCCCATATATCTGTTGCAGAATTCATAAGAATCCATGTGGAATTCAAAGTAGAGGCATTCAGGAAGATTATTTTTGCAAAGTATTCGTAAGTCTTATTTGTCTCTGCATCAAGTACTTCAACACCTTTTGCTTTTTTGGTGTCCTTATCATAAAGGATTTTAGTTACGATTGAAAAAGGACGCAGAGTTAAATTACCCGTTGCAACTGCTGCAGGAAGTGTTGAGGATTGCGTACTAAAATATCCCCCAAAAGGGCATCCCAGTGAACATTTGCTACGGTACTGGCAATTGGTCCGGCCAGGTAGTGCCTTTGTAAGGTTAGCTGCTCTCCCTATAACCATGTGACGGTCACCCTTATAATGTGCTTTGATACGGGCAGCTACCTCTTTCTCAACCACATTCATTTCCATCCCAGGCTGAAACTCACCATCAGGAAGCTGAGCTAAACCTTCTCTCGTCCCGCTTATCCCTGCAAAACGTTCGACATGGCTATACCATTTCTCCAGATCCTTATACCTGATTGGCCAGTCCACCGCAATTCCTTCCTTAGCATTAGCTTCAAAATCCATTTCACTAAGGCGATAACTTTGGCGCCCCCACATCAAAGATCTGCCGCCTACATGATATCCGCGATACCAGTCGAAACGCTTTACTTCGGTATAAGGACTATCCTTGTCACTTGCCCAAAAATTCAGATTCTTTTCGCTTAGCGGATAGTCTCTTTTCAAAACCGGATAATCTTCGATCATCTGCTGGGTGCGTCCGCCTCTGTGGGGGAACTCCCAGGGACCTTTTGTGGCATTTTCATAGCCTTTTACATGCTCAACGTTGCGACCACGTTCCAGCATAATTGTTTTAAGACCTTTTTCTGTGAGCTCCTTGGCAGCCCAGCCACCACTGATCCCCGAACCGATCACTATTGCATCATATGTATTATCAGCCATATCCTTTATTTTGTTTTTTCTTTTTCATTTTTGATCCAAGAGTAAGGATTAAAGAACAAAGCCCTTCTCGTCTTTACTCTTTGTTCATTATTCTTTATTCTATTTTCTAAACGTCACATATCCTGACCGCATCTTTTAATGACCCTGCCCTATCAGGATTCAAGGGTATAAATTCCTGAGCTACATACCCTTTAAACCCCGTATCAAGTATTGCTCTCATAATTGCAGGATAATTAAGTTCCTGTGAATCATCAATTTCATGACGGCCAGGTACTCCCGCAGTATGATAATGAGCAATATACTGATAGTTGTCTTTTATCGTTCTGATTACATCCCCCTCATCAATCTGCATATGATAAATATCATATAAAAGTTTAAAATTTTCAGACCCTACTTTTTTTACCAGTTCAACACCCCAATGAGTTCTGTCACATTGATAATCTATATGATCGATCTTGCTATTGAGTAGCTCCATAACAATTGTAACCTTACTCTTTTCTGCAAGTGCCATGATCTGTTTCAGACCATCCGCACAATTTTTCAGTCCGGTTTCATCATCCAGACCATCTCTGTTTCCGCTAAAGCAAATTAAATTCTTATGTCCTGCTTTGGCTACCAGAGGAATCATTCTCCTATAATTATTTAATAATTCTGAATGATAAGCCTTGTTATTCCAGCCCTTTTCAAGGCTGATCTCTGCACCATTGCACATCGTAGACTCAAGTCCGTATTTTTCAAGTACCGGCCAGTCTGAAGGCCCAAGCAAATCGATTCCTACCAGGCCTATTTCATTAGCAAGTTTACATAAGTCTTCAATTGAAAGCTCATTAAAACACCAGCGGCAAACTGATTGCTTAATATTTCCTCTTAATGGTTGAATATTAAGCATTTATTTGAAAAAATAATAGTAAATAATCATAATTCATTAAGATTCTTATCCATACTCCTTTCAGAATTTTCCTTTTTCTGACTAAAGGTAAAAAAGAATAATACTGCGACTACTGCCGCTATGCCTGCAGCAATGATCCAGATTTTTTCCCAGTCGTGCTGGGTATCAGAAACTTTATAAGTATCACTGATTATTCCGGCAACCCAGAATCCGATCAACATTCCTATCCCATAGGTAGCCAGTGTAATTAAACCCTGTGCAGCACTTTTATACTTTTCACCTGCTTTTGAATTCGTGTAAATCTGACCCGAAACAAAGAAAAAGTCATAACAGATACCATGCAATGCTATTCCAACAATAAGCATGGATGTCAGTTCGTCTGCATTTCCATAAGCGAATAGTGTATATCTGATCACCCAGGCTATCATCCCGACTAAAATGGTCACTTTAAACCCAAATCGGCTGAAGAAAAGAGGCAGGAGCAACAGGAATAAAACTTCTGATACCTGCCCGATGGTCATTTTTCCGGTAGGATTTTCCATTCCGATCTCGGAAAGAAATAGGTTTGCATTCTGATAATAAAATGCCAGCGGAATACAGATCAATATGGATGAAATAAAGAAGATCAGAAAATTTTTATTACTCAGCATTTTAAGGGCGTCAAGGCCTAATATGGTTGATAAAGCCACCTTTTCACCTTTAAAAACGGTAGGAGGAGTCTTTGGGAGGCTAAAACTGAAAACTCCGAGGATCAAAGAAGAAATCCCTGCCATTGCGAAGGTGTTCCTTAAAAGTCCATCTGATACACCTTCTGATGAGTCCCAGTTAAACAGGAAGCTGATACATAAACCTGCAACGATCCAGCCAATGGTCCCCCAAATCCGAATCGAAGAGAACTCCTTTTCGGCACTTTTCATCTGGTTGAATGAGATTGAATTTACCAATGCAAGGGTAGGCATAAAGAGGATCATATACCCGAAAACATAGGGATAAAATCCTGAAAAGTCACTTGCATAATACATCTGAGACATTAAAATGGCGCCAATCAGATGAAGAATGCCAAGTATCCTTTCAGCATTAAAATACCTGTCGGCAATCAAACCTATTATAAAAGGGGCAATGATGGCACCAAAGGACTGTGTGGAAAATACTGCTGCAGTTTCAGAACCATTTGCGAGGAGATTTCTGCCAAGAAAAGTACCAAGTGTAACAAACCATGAACCCCATATAAAAAATTCAAGGAACATCATGAGTGATAACTTAACGCGGGTGAACAGGTTCATAAAATGCTTGATTGATTAAAATAAAGTGCTTAATAAAAAAGATGACCTGCGAATCAGATTACTCATATAAAATCTTAAAATAAAGAAAATTCAGATTTAATGTGTTTTAAATACACCATGTTACATAAACAAGTAAACATATACCCTTATAATAATATATCAGGGGGGATATTTCATTAGTTTGTTTAAAATAAATGTATATTTTTATTTTTAATAATCATACTCAATTAAATACCATCCTGATCTTTTAACAGGATGATAACATCCTCAGAATATAAATACAACCATGAAAAGAATTCACAGACTGTTGCCATTTTCTCTAATAATACTTGCACTGTTCGCTTTCACCAAATGGAAACAAGCAGTTAAACCCAGAGTTCTTGTCTTTAGTAAAACCGCAGCATACAGGCATGAGTCAATTGCAGCAGGCAAGACCGCTCTTATCAAATTGGGTAAGGAAAACGGGTTTATTGTTGACACCACCGAAAACGAGAATTATTTTAATGATGACTCCCTGAAAAATTATTCAGCAGTAATATTCCTGAGTACCACCGGGAATATATTGAATAGCCCGCAACAAATCAGTTTTGAAAGATTTATTCAGGCTGGTGGGGGTTATGCAGGAATCCATGCAGCAGCTGATACTGAATACGA
>CAYJAM010000130.1:0-3811 GCA_964367725.1 uncultured Sphingobacterium sp.
GCCAGCTCTTGCCACTTACTGAGATCCAGGGATGAGGTGGTGCCTTGGCAGTAATTTTCCATTCTGGATCAAAAACCTGAGTTTTACCACCTGGCTTTTCAGCATCGGTAATGTAACCAGTTTCCTCAACAAAACGCTTAAATTGGCCAACACTAACTTCTGTCCGTCCCATCCAGAAACCATCCTTTACACGCATTGGACGAGGATTTTCACCTTCATAGGATTCTCGTGCAGTTCCTGGTGTTGCTCCGCCTTCAATACCAGTTGCCCATGCTTTCTCTGCAGCTGTACTGCCCATCTTAAAATCCCCGGGTGGGATATAAAGCACTTCGAGTGACACTCCTCCTCCCAAATCCAGCTTTTTTACAGTATTCTGTTTGGGTTTTAGATCCGAACGGAGACTGTTACCGTTTCCTTGAGCTGTTGCCATAAGCCCCGTTATGGATTGTGGACTCAAAAAGACAATAATTCCAAAAAATAAAATAAACAACAATGTCCTTTTCATAATATTGACTTTGATAGTAGGAGTAAATTGCTAAACAATGATATTATAGACTTTCCGGCCTGCAAATGCAGGCCGGAAAGTCTATAATATTTTTTAAAAAAGCATAGTTAAGCTAACAAATCAATAATCAGGATTTTGGGTTAGCTTTGGGTTTAACTGTATTTCAGTTAAAGGAATAGGAAGAAGTGCCCACCCTGGTTTATGGGTTCCCTTTTTATTAATCGTCATCAAGTGACCTTTATATTTTCCTGTAAGTTCAACCTTTGAAGCAGTATAGTTAGCAGGGTCATCGGTAAGTTTCATACCATGAAATTGTTGTTCCATCACATCAAACCAAATACCCCATCTCCGAATATCCATGTATCTGATAACACGTTCCAGAGCGAATTCAATCCTTCTTTCCCTGCGAACTATTTCCCGTAGTTTTGTACGATCTGTTTCAGTAACATTAGGCATAGCTACTTCAGCACGTCCTCTAACCTTGTTAATAGTTTCATCAAGCAATGCCTGAGTGATAGCTTCGTTGTTTTCAATCTTAGCTTCTAAATAACCCAAAAGCACCTCTGCATAACGAATATGAATTATATCATCACCAGAAGAATTATTAGCACCGGTATAACCTTCAGTAACATACTTTTTCCAGCCATATCCTGTTGCACCCACCAGCTTTCCAATTCCGCTATTTGCTGTTGTGAATTTTACACCGTTAAATACAGTATAATTCGGCAGAAAGATAGTTGCATAAAGACGTGGGTCCCGATTTGCAAAAGGATTAGCCGGGTCATATAAAGGTGATGTTTCAATAGGTTGACCATCTTTCATAAGATAGCTACTAACCAACTCTTCCAAAGCACCATCTTCCTGGTAACCACCATAAACATCCGGATGATAACCCAATTGATTCTGAGGATTTCCATAGAGGCCAGCTATACAGTTGGTAGACAAAATGATCTCCTTACTGCTTTCCCCTCTTTCTTCAAAAATCGCCTTATAACGGGGATCGATAATATGAGCGTTCAGATCGATAATTTCTTTATAAGTTTTAACTGCATCTGCCCATTTTTTATCCATTAAGTCTAACCTTCCTTTAACTGCAAGTGCAGCAGCTTTAAGGATTCGGCCCTTTTCACTATCTGGTCTGCTTGCTGGCAAATCTTTGGCTGCTGCAACAAGTTCAGTTTTAGCATATTCTGTAACTTCTGCTAATGTATTACGAACCTGGTTATTCGAATCATCAATACTTAAAACCTGTTTAACCAATGGAACGCCTCCATAGTACATAGCAAGTTGCCAGTACTCATAAGCCCTTAAGAATTTAGCTTCAGCAATCACTTGGGCTTTCTTAGCAGCATCCATTTTTACTTTGTCAACATTCGCAAGGAAATAGTTGGCTTTAAAGATCGTACGATAAGCCCTTTGCCAGATGGAGCCTACTACTTGCCCATCACTTGAAACCACGTAACCACTATAAATGAGTCCTACTTTACTATTTTTATAGTCTGAATCATCGGTCATACTTGCCAAAATAAGCAGCTCATTATTATAAGCATTATTTCCAACACTACTCCCGTTGTATATTCCGGTCAGAGCCAGCATCGCATCTCCTTCGCTTTCCCAAAAAGAACCCTCTGATAGTTCAGTTAATGGCTGCTGATCCAGCAAATCTTTTTGACATCCGGATAGACTGACTAAAGAAATCAGTACAAAAGCACTTACTATCCTTATTCTATTATATATTTTCATAATCATTATCTTAATTGATTAAAATTTCAAACTTATACCTGCAACATACAATTTGCTTAGCGGGTAATACCATGCATTGCCACCTGTTTGCATTTCAGGATCCCAACCTTTATAGAAATCTGAAAGGGTGAATAAATTCTCACCGCTAACATATAGACGCAAACTGCTCATACCAGTTCGGCTCATGATCTTTTTAGGCAAAGTATATCCAATCTGAGCATTTTTAAGTCTTAAAAAGGTAGCATCGCGATACCAGAAATCAACACGATTGGTGTTAAAAAATCCGGAAGCTATGTTACGCAATTTAGGATATGCTGCCCGTGGATTTGGATTTTGAGGTGTCCATCTGTTCTCATAAGCATCCCGTTGCACATTACTATTGTTTTCAAGCGGGAAGAAGAACTGGCCAAGATTAACCTGATCGTTTCTTCCACCTTCTCCCTGCACCATCAAATTAAAATCGAAATTTTTAAATCCTCCGTTTAAGGTTAATGCATAGGTTGATGTAGGGAGTGGTTTTCCAATGATAGTCCTATCGTATGTTGCATTCACAACACCGTCTGGCACACCACTAGGGCCGCTTATATCTAAGTACTTAATTCCACCACCCTGTGCCTGATCTGCAAATGGCTGGGTTGCATAACCGGCAACATCTGCATTGCTTCCGAATAAACCATCACTTTTAAATCCATAAGCACTACCAATAGGGTATCCCACGAAAAGTCCCCTGGCAATATCCCGATCGATCTTTGATAATTTAGTTACCTTATTATTAACAAATGAAACAATAGCGGAGACCCCATAGGAAAATTCTCCAACAACATTTCTATAATTCAGATTGAAATCCCATCCTCTGTTTTCAACTGAACCTGCATTGGTTAATGCAGGAGTAGCTCCCAACATATTGGATACAGAAACACTATAAAGAATATCATCTGTAGTTTTAACAAAGTAATCCGCTGAAAGGGATAATTTATCATTAAAGAGACCCAAATCAAGTCCAACATTATTAATTGTTGTAGTCTCCCAGGTAATGTTTTTATTAGCTAGTGTAGTTACGGCTGCACCGGCACTTAGTGTACTGCCAAATGGGTAAACCGGCGCAAGAGAGAGCAAATCCTGATAAGGATAGTTTCCGATCGATTGATTACCCAATTTACCCCATGAAGCACGAAGTTTAAGGTCACTTAACCAGGACATTGAATCTTTTGCATCTTTGAAAAAGCTCTCTTGTGATACTCTCCATGCTGCTGAGAATGAAGGAAATAAGCCCCATCTGCTGTCCTGTGGGAAACGTGAAGATCCATCATAACGGGCATTTGCCTCGAATAGGTATTTATCACGGAAGTTGTAATTAAATCTTCCAAAATAGGATTGCAATGTATTTCTTGATGCACCTCCTGATTGTCTTCCACGGCTTGTTGATCCTGCATTAATTTCATAAATACTATTGTTTGGAAATGCATCCCTGAAAGCACCAAGACTTTTGTCATCATATGTCTGACCTGAAACACCCCCAAGCAGGTAGAAGTTATGATCTTTTACCTTTTTATTGTATTCGGC
>CAYJAM010000130.1:3911-6626 GCA_964367725.1 uncultured Sphingobacterium sp.
ATATTATAACGATTTGCATCATTTTTTGTGATTATACCGTTTTCATTATAATAACCTAAAGAAAACATATATTGGGTTTGTTCCGATCCACCACGGGCAGAAATATCATGCCGGGTTGAAATTCCATTACCTGAATTAAATAAATTACCAATGTGATCGAAATTTGGAAAGTTCACCGGATCTGTTCCAGATCTGAACTTTTCAATGTCAGCGTCAGAATATCTCTTTGCTGCGCCAGCATCAACAAAAACCTGATTAATAACTTCTGCATATTCCCATGAATTAATCATCTCAGGAACCATGGTTGCTTCTGTCTTACCTATATAGGAATTATAGGTAAATATCGGCTTCCCTGCCATTCCCTTCTTTGTTGTAACTAAGATAACCCCGTTTGCAGCTTTTGAACCAAAAATTGCAGCAGAAGCAGCATCCTTCAAAATTGAAACACTCTCAATATCGTTAGGATCCACGAGATCTAGAGAAGCTTCGATATTATCAACTAGGACGAGTGGACTATTGCCTGCACCACTAAATGTACCTTGTCCTCTGATAACCAGAGAAGCTCCATTACTAGCTGGGTTTCCTCCCCCTTGCCGCACCTGAATACCACTCATTTGGCCCTGCAGGGCAAGAGAAGATTTTGTTACCGCTCTCTTCTCCAATTGCTCGGAACTTACCGAAGCTACTGAACCCGTTAGGTTCACCTTCTTCTGTGTTCCATAACCCACAACAACGACTTCTTCCAGTCCCTGAACATCGCTAACTAAAGCAATATCAAGTGAAGTTTGATTGTTCACGGCGACTTCCTGAGTTACAAAACCAATGTACGTCACAACAAGAATACTGTTGTTACCTTCCACATTGATTGAATACCTACCGTCCATACTGGTGGTGGCACCAACAGAGGTTCCTTTAAGTTTAATACTGACCCCCGGAAGAGTTTCCCCTTTCGTATCAGTTACCTTCCCTGTAACGGTTCGGCTTTGCGCACCTGCATAGTACGAGGTACTAAACAGTACGAGAAATAGTAGTAAAATACTTTTCATAATTAATTATTGTTTAAGGTGAAATCAAATTTAACTTTCGTTTAAGCCTCAATCCAGTACTTCTATTTATATTAATAATACTATATTCTAAAAATCCTGTTTATCAGACAAATAGCTGATTTATTATAATTCATGGCTTAAATCCACAATTTGGTCATTATTAACCTACTCATTCCCTGAGAAATGATTCTGAAACAGGCCCTAAACTACTCCGGTGCGCTATCATTCCGTATAATACTATCATTACCCGCAATGGCTTTAGCTTTAACAAGAATTAAAAATGGGTTCCGTAATTGAGAAGGAAATAGTATCGGAATGTTTAAGCCTGTATTTCGGAATAACTCTTTTAAAGAGTCGTAAAGGAAGCAACTGTCTTAAAGCCTTCAAATAATCTCTTGCCGGATTAGCCCCGGCAAGAGATCAGGCACAGGCATCAAATTTATTTCAGGCCTATAGGCCTGAAATAAATAATGCGCTTTTAAACAGGACTTGATTTTAAAGGTTATCTGAAGTCCTATTGTATTCTTAGTTAATTATTTGGGGGGAATTATCATTTATAATCCAGCGGCTTCTTACCCTTCTGAAACCCATCCATTCCGAACATCGTAGGTTCATATTTTCCGACAAAATCAACATTACTCTTTGCCGGTATATTTTTCTCAAGACCAACAGCCCAGTAGACAGCATTCACTACCAAACGTCGCAGATCTTCATTAATGAAATCAATCGCTGCACCCATGGTAGTTGTAAACACTCTTCCGCTTTTCCTCGACTCGCTTAAATACTCCCTGGTCCATGCAACCGGCATAATGGATCTTGTCCAGATACCCGCTCCTTTAGGAGACACACCTTCTGTTCCCTGGCCCCAAAGCAAAACCCTGGAATTAGCTGGAAGACTTTTAATACCATAGACTTCCGTGGTAGTCCAGATATCGTTAATTCCATTTAAAATCGGGTTAGCACCAGCCTGTTCAAGTCCGTTTATTAAACCCCGGGTGCCTTCCTTTCCACTGGCTCCGTGGTGATTCACCCAGTTTTCACCAAGTATACGTTTTCCGAAACCGCCTTCCCAGCCTTTTTGGCTGCTTTTAAATCCATATTTAGCATACTTATTATTCGGATTCCGACTATAGTGAAATGCATGCGTGGCAGTCCGCAAGCCAATTACCGGCTTCCCGGCAACAAAATAATTGTCTATATGCTGCATCTGATCATCAGGCAATTCTCTGAACCGGGTCGCAATTATCATCAGATCTGCTGTTGCTAAAAATTGAAGACCCGGAATATTCTGATGATAGTTTGGATCAATGAATCCTGTTTCAGGATTAACAGCAAATAATACCGTGGTGCGAAACCCATGTCGCTCAGCTAAAATTTTGGCCAGCATTGGCAATGATTCTTCGGAACGGTAAGCCTCGTCTCCGCCTACAAGAACTATGTATTTTCCGTTAGACTGTCCGGCAGGAGGAGAAAAATGAAGCCATGGACCTTCCTTTTGTGCAAAGGCGAAATGCATTGAAAGAATTAATATAATGGTTACGAAATATTTCATCAGAATTGAATTTCTATTTAAAATGGTGTTCATGTTGAGATGTGAGATATGAGATATGAGAAACTAAGAGTCCGATAATGATTAATGTCCTTATTCTTTGTTCCTTGATCATTGTTC
>CAYJAM010000131.1:0-6553 GCA_964367725.1 uncultured Sphingobacterium sp.
ATTGAGATACCCGGAATTTCCGGCTCCCCTCCACCCACGACATTCCATCCGGGCGCAACCAGGTGACTCATATAGCGAAGTGAAGGAACAGAAATGGTTCGATGCGGATCATTGGCCATAAAAGCAGCTCCATCGGCCATTTTATTGGCTCCAACAACCCAGTTATTGCTTCCTATTGAAAGTTTATCTTCTTTTGATTCATCAGCAGGTAGCATATCCAGACTGGCGGTCAGTTTCTTATCTCCGCGATACTCCGCCTGAACATCTTCCGGTTCGAATTTTACAGTCGCACGGAAAGCATCATACAATTCCAGAATATCATCAAATAATAGTTCTTTATTGATCGCAGGATCAAGATCGATATCAGGAACCTGTGGATGAAAGGAGGAAAGCTCCTTTACTTTTTCAGAACCCAGCCGGGCTACGGCACGGCCAGTCTTTAGTTCTACTCCGATATTCCCCAATAAACCCTGATGCCTTGAAATTACCACTTCAGGTGTCCATGTGCCTGGTTTTATGTTTAAGAGTTTGAATTCTATGGGCAAATTCTCGGGTGTTTTAAGGATTTCTTCAATGTAGGCATTCACCCCATCGCTATAGGCAGTAATGATCTCTTCACCATCTTTATGATAATGATTCATTTCCTGCTTCATATCCCCTCTGAATTTAAATAAACGGGAACCTATATCCCGTTTGACTTCCCGCTCGCCGAGGATCTCTGCTACGGTACCGGTAGCTTGTCGTCTCCATATTTCGAACTGAAACAAACGGTCTTTTGCTGCGGCATATCCCTGAGCAAAGAACAGATCATGCTGATTTTTTGCATAAATATGATTCACACCCCATTCATCCCTGATAATTTCTACCGGTTCCTTCAGACCTTTGACAGATAAATTATCAAAGCCAGATTTACCACAGGAAATAAGAAGAATTCCAGTAAGGATCAGGAGGCTAAATCTTAGTGACTTTTGGTTAAACCTTTTAAAGGATCTTTGAGGATGAACAGTCATAGCTTATAAGTTTCGGTATTGATTCAGGTTTGTTGCAAACTTTTCTTAATATCAGTAATTTAGGGGATAGAAGCAAACAAGGAATAGTTTTGTTACTAATAAAGATTGTTTGAAATTATTTAAGTAAGAGACAACAATGAATGATTTTAACAGGCAGAATGATGAGTTCTGGAGATGGGGTATTATCTATTTCAATCCAGGTGATCCTTCTATATGGATTGAAAAGCGTATTGGTATCGGCTGGACCTTGAATTTTGCACATAAGGAATCCTGGGTTATTATGATGATGATACTTGCTATTCCTCTGGCTTTTTTGGTTTTTACGATTTTTGGATAAGAAGGGTTAGTTGTCATTGCGACTGGAGCACTTTGTCATTGCGAGCGCAGCGCTTTGTCATTGCGAGCGCAGCGAAGCAATCCCATTACTATTAGAAAGATTGCTTCGTCGTACCTCTTCGCAATGACATCCGTTTATAATTGTAAGGGTAGTGTTTTCATTGCGAACATAGCGTCATGCCATTGCGATCCGCCCTGCTCGGAGAAGGAATCTCCTTACTATTATTTCCAATGCATATGATTACTTTGTTATTTTCCCTTCTCTTTTTATTAATTTGTTCTCTGAAGAAATCATTTCTCCTCAAGATGGCTGGATTTGATAATTCAATTTTCAATCCCATTTTATGAAAAAATTAAAATTTATTCTTGCATTTGAAGTGCTGGTACTGCTGCTTTGCCTCGCAACAAATGGTTTCGGCATCATTGGGAAAACGGGCGGTTCGAATTTTCCGGAACGACCACTAAGGAAGGATAGCATCCCCGGAGTTCAGAAGCTTAAGGACATCATGATCTATGAAGATCCTCAGTTCTATTCCTCATTTCCATCCATTGTTAAACGGCCAAACGGAGAATTACTTTTGGCTTTCAGACGGGCACCCGACCGTAAGGTATTTGGCGAAGGCCATACGGATCATGTTGATCCAAATAGCTATCTGGTTTCCCTCAGGTCTAAAAATGGAGAAAACTGGTCAAAGAATCCGGAACTCATCTATGCTCACCCATTTGGCGGATCTCAGGATCCCTGTTTACTTCAACTGCGGGACGGTACCGTATTATGTACCAGTTATGGCTGGGCCTTTCTCAGGCCTGATGGTATGGTAAATCTTAAAAAACCTTATTTCCTTGCCGCCGGTGCGGTGTTTCTAGGGGGGTATCTGGTACGTTCAAAAGATGGAGGAAGGCATTGGGAGGAGCCGGTCTATCCACCACATATTCAGCCTGAAATTAATATTAATCCCATGGGCAATCCTGTTCCGGCCTATAACCGTGGAGCCCTTTATGAAGGCAAGAGCGGAAGAATCTTCTGGGCAGTTGCAGCTAGCCATGCTCCAGGCAAAACTTCCGTTCATCTGATCAATTCTGATGATAAAGGGTTAACGTGGAACTATTCGGCCCCAGTGGCAGTAGACGATAAAGTTTCCTTTAATGAAACTTCAGTTTATGAAACTCCAAAAGGGGATATTCTCGCATTTCTCAGGACTGCAGGCTATGAGGATCAGGCTTGTATTGCCCGTTCAACTGATGGCGGCAAAACTTTCAGCAAATGGGAGGGTATGGGCTTTAAGGGCCATCCTATGAATGCCCTCCGCCTTCCGGATAAACGTGTTCTGATTACCTATGGTTACCGCCACAGGCCTTTTGGAATCCGTGCCCGGATTCTGAATGAAGAATGTACTGACTTTAAAACTGCTCCCGAGATTATTCTCCGTGAGGATGGCGGCAGTGGTGATCTTGGCTATACCTGGCCGGTTCAATTAGATAAGAAGCGGGTTTTGGTTGTTTATTATTTCAATAAGGATAATGGTACAAGATCAATACAGGGAACGATCTTAAAAGTGGATTGATTGTTAGCTTGGTTGGGTAATTTGATGGGAGGTTCCAGCTTTCGCTGGATCCGATAACTATCGGATGACAAATGGGAGGTTCCAGCAATCTCTTGATCCGATAACTATCGGATGACAGTTGGGAGGTTCCCACTTTCGTGGGAATGACAAATGGAGGGCTCGGTATAGGGAGATTCCAGCCTTCGCTGGAATCTCATTACCCCCAAAGAAACAATGTCATTCCAGCGAAAGCTGGAACCCCCGATTACTTAAACTTATCAGCTTCCCGATAAGCTTTGATCAATGCCAGTTCACCTTCTTTTCCCGGAATTGCATTTCCATGCTCCATCCCAAGAACGCCCTTAAAGCCTTTACTATCAATGTATTTGAATACATTCCGGTAATTGATCTCGCCGGTTCCCGGTTCTTTTCTTCCCGGGTTATCACCGATCTGAATGTAGGCAATTTCATCCCAGCATTTCTCCATGCTTGTGATCAGATTACCTTCATTTTTCTGCATATGGTAAATATCATAAAGTATCTTACAGGAAGGACTCTTTACACCTTTACAAATCATATGGGTTTGGTCCGAATGGCGCAGGAATAGGTTAGGGGTATCACTGAGAGGCTCAAGTACCATAATTAATCCATGCGGTTCCAGAATTTCGGCACCTCGTCTCAATGCTTCGATTACATTTCCGGTTTGTATGCCCATGGGAAGAGCGCGCTCAAAATCACCGGGAACAACAGTTGCCCATTTAGCATTGACCCGCTTTGCCACTTCCACTGCCTGACGGCATCCGTTTAAGAAGATGTCGATGTATTCTTTTTTGCCTGCAGCGAGCGTATTTGCACCGTTTCCGCCTTTATCGACCACGAATACTCCCATGTTCATGTTTAGCTTGGCCAGGGTATTTCCTATTTCTTCCTGCAAAGCTACCGGACGTTTCATTAAACCATTATCTTCAATGCTTCTAAAACCCTGGTCATGCATGAATTTAATCTGATCGATAAAATTTTCTCCGGCATGGGCGGCAAACATGCCGGCATGTGGTGCATAATCAAGATTGAAGGTTTTTTCTGCTTTATTAGTTTTAGGCAAACTTGTAGCAAGAGTTGAGCTGGCAGCAGTAGCTCCTAATCCGAGCATGACACTGCTTTTTATGAATTCACTTCGTTTCATATTGTTTTTTTAAAGGTTCTTAAACCACTTTTGTTACTCCTGGGATAGCATAAGGATAGGTGCCATCAAAATTTGGTAAAACTTTTGGCAGGGCATCCCATGCCAGACGATCAGGCATCAGACTAATCTCTGAATTCAGGGCCTCATCCCATGTAACTACATTACCGGAATAGGATGCATAACGACCCAGAATTGCAGTCATCGTGCTTTTCGCACCATTTTCTGCATCCGAAAACTTGTACTGTCCTGCAGTAATGGCGGCAAATAATTCATCATGTTCTGTTTGATATGGGTTGGGATCTCCTTTTCCTTCATAATTTACCAAAACTTTGCCTTTATGATCCCAGATCTTACCAATATTGTTTGAGTCAAGGAAGATTTTTCCTTTGGTTCCCTGGAAGGATTCATCCACCCGGTTTGCACCTCCGGTATAGTGGCGGCATTGACTTGAGATCACGCTGCCATCATCGTACACAAATTCGACCGAATGGCTGTCGAAGATCTCACCATAATCTTTTCCTGTTCTTAAAAAGCGACCACCAGCTCCATATGCTGAAACAGGATACTTATTTTTTACCCAGTTGGCTACGTCGATGTTATGAACATGCTGCTCAACGATATGGTCACCACAAAGCCAGTTGAAATAATACCAGTTTCTCATCTGATATTCCATCTCTGTTTGGTTCGGCTGACGTGGATTCACCCAAACCCCACCACTGTTCCAGTACACCTGTCCTGATATCACATCTCCGATTCCACCCTGATGAACTCTGTCGATGATCTCACGGTAATTTTTCTGATAATGGCGTTGGAGACCGACGACAACGTTCAGTTTTTTACGTTTAGCTTCTTCAGCAGTTGCTAATACACTGCGGATACCCGGCGAATCGGTTGCAACCGGTTTCTCCATGAATATTTGTTTGTTTTGCTTTACTGCTTCAGCAAAATGTGCTGGCCTGAATCCTGGAGGAGTACAAAGCATGACTACATCAGCATCCTGCATAGCAGCAATGTAACCATCGAATCCAACAAACTTTTTATCATTCGGTACACTAATTTTCTCAGCTCCGAATTTTGTCAGTAAGGTCTGATAGCATTTATCGAGTTTATCGGGAAAAGCATCGGCCATGGCTACAAGTTTAAGATTGAACTTAGTGCTCAAGGCTTGAAATGCAGCACCCGTTCCGCGGCCACCGCATCCGATTAGGGCAATTTTAATTACGTCGGAGCCACTTGCATAGGCACCTGCAAGTGGAATTCCACTTATTAATGCACCACCTGTTAGGATGGCTGAGGTTTTTAGAAAATCTCTCCTGTGTTTTGTTTCAGAAATTTCGTTTTTCATGTTATGAATAATTTGAATTAAAAGTCAGCTATGGGTTCACGATTATAATATGCTTCAATTTCTTCCTTTGAAGGAGCTACCAGGGGCCGAACCACACGTATCCCTACGAATGTGCCTCCGGTTAACCACCAGTTACTTTTTGGAATCTGGGGGTCTATTTGCTTCCACTCAGCTTGTGATCCTCTGCGGCTTGCAGAACGCAGATCTGTGGCCGGGTCTTCATATGATCCTCCCCGGACAGAATTAGGATATAAAGTCTCAAAAGGCACTACCGGATCCTGTGCGATTTTGCCTGCGAATTTTGTATAGCTATCAGGTTTATACTGGTCATAAGTCCACTCTGTGACATTTCCATGCATATCAAATAAACCCCAGGGATTGGGCTTTTTTGATCCAACCGGATGGGTTTTATTGCTGCTGTTTGCCTTGTACCAGGCATAATCGTCTAGTTTGGATTCGGAAGGATGTGAGTATGCACCGCTCGTCTGTGCCCGGCAGGCATATTCCCATTCAGCCTCAGTTGGAAGCCGGTAAAATTCACCTGTTCTGGCATAGAGCCATTTGCAGAATTGTATCGCAGCATATTGAGTCATGCCAATCGCTGGAAAACCTTCTTTACCCATTCCCCAAGTCATATCCACATAGGGTTTTGTTGGGCGGGTTAAGGCATCAACCTGCTGTTTCAGAGGGATTTTACTGCGGCTGATCTCCTGGTTTTTGTAAACGAAGGGTTCAAAAAAGTCCCAGGTAACCTCATGCTTTCCCATCCAGAAGGGACTGATCTTTACCTGGTGCTGCGGACCTTCATCCGGTCGTCGTCCAGGTTCAGTTGGCATACTGCCCATGTTAAAACTTCCACCAGGAATGGCTATCATATCAAATTTCAAATCTGTTCCTTCAAGGCTCTGTGTATAATTTTTAAAATCATTCTCCTGAGCTAATGCGAGTAAAGGGAATAAAACTAAGCCAAGGAATACTGATTTGAAATGAAGGATTAATGATCTCATGAATAATGTATGCGATTGAAAAATAAATATGCTCAATTTTATTTTAAAAATTAAGGTTTGGAACATAATGAATTAAAAGCAGCAGGGTGAAAAGGTAAAAATCTGTAATAGAAAATTTGTTTGACTAT
>CAYJAM010000132.1:0-6547 GCA_964367725.1 uncultured Sphingobacterium sp.
TGGCTGTTCTTGCACATGGGCTCGACCGTATTTATCCGGCCCAACACCGGGCAATGGCTGAGAAAATTCTTGATTGTGGCGGATTAATCACTGAATTTATGTCGGGTACAATTCCCGACAGGGAGAATTTTCCTAAGCGGAACCGGATCATCGCCGGTTTGGCCGACCTGACCATAGTCGTGGAGGCTAATATCAAAGGAGGGGCATTAATTACCGCTGAACTGGCCAATTCCTATAACAGGGATGTATTTGCTTATCCGGGTAGGATTAATGATGAATTTAGTCAGGGATGTAATTTTCTGATTAAGACAAACAGAGCAAATCTGATGACCAGAGTAGCTGATCTCGAGTATCTGATGGGATGGACCAGAGATCAGGTATCACCTTTAAAACCTCAACTTAGCCTGCCAATCAATCTGACAAACGATGAGCAGATCATAGCAGATATACTTTATGCCAAAGGAAGTCTTGGGGTTGATGATCTTGCTATTTTAACCGGTTTTCAGCAAAGTAAGCTGGTCATGATCATTCTCGGCATGGAAATGCAGGGAAGTATTATTTCATTACCCGGAAAGGTTTATAAAATGACTTAATGCTCATTTTTTGGATAATCGTAGAGCATCAATTCTCCCGTCCCCACACTTAGCATATTCCAACTGTCAAAAGGGAATTGTATCAATGCGATACCACAGGTGGGAATATTGTAAATATCTGCTCCACAGAATTTATTAACGAGATCAGTTATTGCCGGATTATGACCAAATAGTGCAACAAAATCTGCCTGATCATCCAATTGGTTAATACAATGGAGAAGGGTATCGGTTAAGGCCTCATATATTTCCTGATCCTGAATGATTTCTGATTGTGATATCCCTAATTCATCTGCAAAAAATCTGGCGGTTGAAATGGCACGCAATGCCGGACTACGATACAGAATTTGAGGGTGTAAATTTTTTGTCTTTAACCTTTTGGCCATTTCCTGAGCATTTTTTTCACCCCTGTGGCTTAATGCTCTTTTGAAATCCGGTTTTTTGAAATCGGCTTCTTCTGCTTTTGCATGGCGGATGACCAGTAATTGTTTAGGCATTGCTTTCTTTGATAATTTGATTCAGATCGATAAGATTCATGCACTTAAAATGCCCTTTAGGGCAGCTGTTAAATCCAATCTTAGAACAGGGACGACAGTTTAGACCCTTAACCTCTATGATTTGTGAATGATCTGCTTTATAGGGATACATCCCAAATTCAGGCACGGTATTCCCCCAAACAGATAAAATAGGCTTATTAAAGGCTGCGGCGATATGCATGAGCCCGGTATCATGACTAACTACTTTCTCAGCTTTGCTGATAAGAAAGGCTGATTCATCAAGTTTAAAACGTCCACAGCCATTAAATACGTGAATGCCTGATGCCTGAGCAATTTCTTCAGCTCTTTCTTTATCCTCAGGTCCGCCGAGCAATACTACAGGACCTTTAATCTTGCTGCATAGCTCGGTTAACTTTTCTACAGGAAGCCGTTTTGTTGCATGCTGGGCTCCAATAACAACTGCGATGAACTTCTGATGTGAATCCGGCAGCAATTTAGTCAGGTCGTATTGATTAAGTAAAAAGTAATCAAGCCCTTTGGAGTCATTTTTTACACCAAGAAATTCAACTGTCTGAAGATACCTGTCAACAATATGAACAGGAGGGAGGACATTCATTTTAAAATTGACTAAAAGCCACTTTTGCCGGTTTAATTTATCAAAAGAGCTTGATCTTACACCTAATATCGTCTTTATCCATAACGTTCTCAAATTATGATGCAGATCAATAACATAGTCAAATTGTTCTTTTTTTAGTTGCGTTATGCAATCCGCTAAGGAATTTTCAAGGTAATGGATTTTATCGATGTGCGGATTTCCAGCTAATACAGTTTCATAGGACTTTTTAGTTAAATAATGTAACTCAAGTCCTTCCAGCTGCTCTTTGAGGCACCTTATCACCGGACTGGTGAGTACAATATCCCCAATTGAACTAAAGCGGATGATCAGTATTTTCAGGTTGTTGTCTTTCACAGCTCTTATTGCTTTCTTTTCTGTTCAAAAAGGATACTGATTTGTTCAAGATTCATGGCATTTAAACACTTCTCTTTGCTTAATCCTCCTTTTCTTGCGACAAGAGTCCCGTATTTCATGTCATTAAAACCTTCTTTCCTGTGAGCATCCGGATTTATAGATAAAAGCACACCCTTTGATATAGCATATTGATGCCATCTCCAGTCAAGATCGAGCCTGAGTGGATTGGCATTGATTTCAATGATTACCTGATTTTCGGCACAGGCATCGATAACCTTTTTATGATCAATTGGATATCCGCTTCTGCTAAGCAATAACCTGCCGGTTGGATGTCCTAGAATCGTTGTGTATGGGTTTTCAATTGCTTTTATCAAACGTTCGGTCGCTTTTTCCTCATTCATATTCAGTATTGAATGTACGGATGCGACAACAAAGTCGAAGCTGGCCAAAACTTCATTGGAATAGTCGAGAGATCCATCATATAATATATCAGATTCAATTCCTTTAAAGATCCGGAATGGGGCAAGTTTTTTATTCAGTTCATCAATTTCTCGCTGCTGGGCTGCAAGCCTTGTTTCATTAAGGCCATTTGCATAAAAAGCCGATTTCGAGTGATCACAAATCCCAAAATACTCCAGTTTTAAGTCATTTTTACAGAAAAGTGCCATTTCTTCTAAAGTATGGATTCCATCGCTCCAGGTGCTATGGTTGTGCAGACTTCCTTTAAGGTCAGAATATTGAATTAGGTCAGGTAAGGAATTTGCTTCGGCAAGTTTAAATTCACCATTGCATTCCCTTAGTTCAGGTTCAATATATGGGAGTCCGGCCAGTTCATAGATTTCTGCCTCTGACTTTCCGAGCACATCTGCTCCTTTGAGCATAGCTTTCAGTGTATCTGCATGCTCCGGGTTTCCGGTCTGGGAGATCATTTCCCATCCCAGCTCAGCTTTTTTGACAAAACTTAATTTAACTTTTATGCCCTGATCGGTTTGGCAATTTATCTGATTATCAACAACTTCAAGGTCTTTTAGTCCCCAGCATTCAAGTTTTTGTATGATGTTATTATCAAGTTCTTTTACCAAAAGAAGGTCAATGCTATCAATGATCTCGGATCTTCTTCGGTATTGACCTGTCAAACAAGCGAATTCAGGCTTAATATCTGTTTTAATTTGTTCGAGAATCGCTTCTGCAAAACTTTCAACCTGTGCATAGAGAAAGCGGCCATTGCTGGCCATATTAAATTCGATGGTCTTCTTTATTTCTTCCTGAGTTTTGAGTCCGAAACCCTTTGCTTCAATCAGACGATTTTCATTACAGGCATAATACAATTCGCCAACGTTTTCAATACCAAGATCCTTCCAGATGACCAGGATCTTTTTAGGGCCCAGGCCTTTTATTTTCATCATTTCAACAATTCCCGCGGGAGTTTGTTTGAGCAGATCGCTGAGATCGACTATGGTATTTGAATGCACAAGTTCCCAGATTTTTGATGCAATACTTTTACCAAGACCATCAAGCTTTTCCATTTCATCTAATGATTTGGTCGCAATTGGAAAAGGGAGTTTATCAACTTTAAACGCAGCATTCGCAACAGACTTCACTTTGAAAGGATTTTCATCATGAAGTTCCATCAATTGACTTAATAGTCTTAGAGTCCGGGCGATTGTTTTGTTTTCCATAAAGCTAAAAGCTCAAAAATAAACAACCCTTCCCTGAAAAGGGAAGGGTTTGATTAATTTTTAAGGAGAATTTTTCTTGAATTGAATTATTTCACCTGAATATTATAAGGCATACGAGCCTGAACCCCGGAAAGCTTAATTGCAGCTTTCATTTGCTCATAATAAATAAACTCATCACCCAGTTCCTGTTTCATGAAATAGGTTTTTACCTTGTCTCCGCTATGTTCAAACAGTGATTTAAGAGGATCAACCTGATCAGGATAACTTACAAGTTTATAATCAGTTATCTTGGCTTTTTTTGCTGCGGAAGCTATTGCATCATCAATATCCCCAAGTCTGTCAACCAGTCCATTTTGAAGGGCTTCAGTACCACTCCAAACTCTTCCCTGGCCGATACTGTCAATATATGCCTGTGATTTTTTACGTCCGTCGGCTACCTTTTGGGTAAAGGTGCTGTAAGTGCGATTTACTTCCTGTTGAAAAATCATTCTTTCTGCATCCGTCAAAGGCCGGCTCACTGTACCCAGATCAGCAAATTTTCCTGTTTTAACACCGTCGAAAGTGATTCCAAGCTTGTTTTTAAAGAAATCCTGCATATTGGGAATGATACCAAAAACTCCAATGGAGCCCGTAATTGTATTCGGCTGCGCAAAGATTGAATCTGCTGCACAGGCAATATAATAGCCGCCCGAGGCTGCTACATCTCCCATAGAAACTATTACCGGTTTGGATTTTTTTGCAAGAACCATTTCACGCCAGATGACATCCGATGCCAGAGCACTGCCACCCGGAGAGTTAACTCTTAATACAATAGCCTTTACTTTAGTATCCATCCTTGCTTTGCGGATAGCCCTTGAAATCCTGTCAGAACCAATCGATTCATCATTGCCTTCTCCACTTATGATATCACCATTGGCATAAATTAGTGCAATACGATCAGATGAGGATGCTTTCTTTTCATCCGGAGCCGGAGCATATTCCTCAATGCTAACCGATTTAAGGTCCTTTTTCTTATCTATACCGGTGCGGGATTTTAACTCATCAAGGACTTCATCTTTATATCTAAGGCCATCGATCATCTTGTAAACCAGGGCGTCTTTTGGATTTCGGACTTTAGCACTGTCTGCAAGTGAGAAAAGTGTGCTTTTCGGAATTTTTCTGCTTTTGGATATTTCGTTAAGGAAATGGTCATACATAGATCCAAGGAATGAATTTACCTGCAGGCGGTTGGGTTCACTCATCTTATCCAGAATGAAGGGTTCTACAGCACTTTTAAAGGTTCCAACTTTAATGATCTGTGCTTCAATTTCAAGCTTATCAAGCGAACCCTTAAAAAACATCATTTCTGAGCTTAATCCCCTGAAATCGATCATTCCTTCAGGATTTAGGTATACTTTATCTGCTACAGATGCAAGGTAATAAGCTCCCTGAGTATAAACTTCACTATAGGCCAAAATGAATTTACCGCTCTTTCTGAATTCGATCAGGGCATTTCTAATTTCTTCTATTGTAGCAAAACCAGCATTTAAAGACGAAACATCAAGATATATGCCTTCGATATGATCATCTTCCTTTGCTTCTTCGAGGCTTAAAAGAATTTCGTTCAGACCGAGAGTTTTTTTGTTATCAAAACCCATAAAACTGATTTCAGAAAATGGATTCTTATCAGTTCGCTCTTTTATAGGGTAATCCAGACTGATGTGCATAATACTGTTTGATGTTGGGCTCACTTTACCGTCACTGCCTGCCGATGAAACCATCCCAACAATCAAGGCAATCAGAAGTATGAAAACAAGGAAAAATGACAGGATAAAACCTACCATTGAAGCGAAAACAAATTTGAAAAACTCTTTCATATTCAGAAACAAATATATTATCTATGCAAGTATACAAATTACAGATACAGAATTTGGCTATTTGTTACATGGAATTACTTAAATAGATTCATATCACTTATTTATTACTTGGAAGTAATCTTGGTAACAGGATGAAATACATTGCATCAGCCATTTCTGAAATAGAAATAAAGCTCGGAATTATAAGTCGGCGCTCCTCCCTTTATCAAACAGCCTCCTGGGGGAAGCATGACCAGCCTGATTTTATAAATCAGATAATTGAACTCAAAACCAGCCTCGAACCTAAAGATTTGTTATCTGGCATACTGGGTATTGAAGCCGATTTTGGCCGCAAGCGGATTGAGAAATGGGGATCCAGGACTATTGATATTGATATTTTGCTTTACGATGATCAGATAGTTAATGAACCTGAACTAATTATCCCTCATCCTTACTTGGCCTTCAGAAGATTTTGCTTGATGCCTTTATGTGAAATCGCTCCCGAATTCATTCATCCGGTATTGAAAAAAAATATTCAGGAATTGCTTTTTGAATTGTCTGATGATTTACTTGTAAAAAGGCTATCTTAGAAAATTGTTTTCAAACTAAAAATTAAAGATTAAAGATGGATAATGCTGGTTTCAAGGTAGATTTATCATACCTGAAAGATGTTGCAAGTGGCAGCGATGAATTTATGATTGATATGATTGATCTGTTTCTTGATCAAACCCCCGCTTATTTTGAGCAACTTGAACAGTTTATTGCTGAAGAAAACTGGTCTAAAGTTGCAGACATAGCACATAAAATTAAGCCAACCCTGGCTTTTATGGGAGTCGATTCTGCCCGGGAAAGTATGGCTGAAATTGAGCAGAATGCCCGAAATTTAAAAAATCTGGAAACAATATCCCCGGCATTTCAAATACTTAAAGAGATGTCTGTACAGCTTTACAAACAATTAGAAGAGGTAAAAGCCAGT